>NZ_JAGQCO010000022.1:0-41404 GCF_024346235.1 Cyanobium sp. BA5m-21 | reverse complement strand
CTTGCTGTCAATTTTGTTGCCGGAGGCACTCCAGTAGAGACTTGTGCCTGCAGCCACGTTGGTGGTCTGTACGGCGGTGGTGAGAATCTGCCCCTCATTCAGACGCGTGGCTGAGGCCTTGATCTGATAGTTGGGCGTTTTTGGTGCTGGCTGCGGCGTCAGCGAGGTGTCAATGATCTGCACCACGGCACTCTTGCCAACCTGCTTGGTGCGGGCTGCATTAGTGAAGAGCTTGATTTCCAGCTTTTCAGCGCCCTCGGTTTTGAGGTCGTTGCTGATTGTGCTGCTAATGCTGAACGTGCCCTGGCTGTCAACGCTGCCTACACCGGTGACGGCACCGTTGCTTAAGTCCGCGGCAGTGATGCCGGTTCCGGCGAGAGACCAGTATAGTTTTGTCCCTTTCTGTACATTCTTCGTTGTGACAGTTGCCTTGAGAGCCTGTCCTTCACTGAGAACAGCCGCCTCCGCCACGACGGCGTAAGTCGGTGTGAGGGCGACGGGCTTTTGGGTTAGGGAGGTGTCCCTGATGCTCACCTTGGTGGTGGTGCCGAGTTGTTTGGTCCGCGCTGAGTCACTGAACAGGCGAATCTCCAGGGTCTCGATGCCTTCGGTGAGCACATCGTTGGCGATCCGGTGCGAGAGGGAAAGCATGCCTTTGCCGCTGGCATCGGTAATGACCGTTCCCTCTCCCGTGAGGCCGCCAGTAGCGAAATCATTGTCGGTGATGTTGGCGCCGCCGAGCGACCAGTAGAGCAACGTTCCCGCGGCTACACCGGTGGTGTGAACCATCGTCGTCAGGCTTTGGCCCTCGTCTATGACGGTTAGGAGTGGGAGGATCTGGTAGTTCATCAAACAACCCGCGGTATTTATGAAGCTTTGTAACCCCCCCTCATTTTTGACTCATGGACGTCCAAGGCGTGGTTCAACCAGCAGAAACTGCGCTATCTGCACAACCTCACAAGCCCCCCTCGCTTCGAGGGCGTAAAAATGGCTTTGTGATAGGCCGACATGGCCAGAGATCGTGGGCGGCTGTCCCCCGAGTCATCATTTTGGCTGGATATGGCTTGGCTGGATATGGCTTTGCCGGCCTAAACCCCTTTCACTGGTCTAGCAACCCCAGGGCGATAGCCAGGGTGTCGGCTTCGCTGGCCGGTTTGTCGTGGCGCCAGCGGGCTATGCGGGGAAAGCGCACGGCGATGCCGCTCTTGTGGCGGCTGGAGCGCTGCAGCCCCTCAAAGGCCAGCTCGAAAACCTGCACCGGCTGCACCGCCCGCACTGGCCCGAAGCGCTCGCTGGTGTGGCTGCGGATCCAGCGATCCAGCGCCGTGATCTCGTCATCGTTGAGGCCGGAGTAGGCCTTGGCGAAACTCACCAACTCCCCCTCGGCGTTCCAGAGCCCAAAGGTGTAATCGGTGAACAGGTTGGCGCGGCGGCCACTGCCGGCCTGGGCGTAGAGCAGCACCGCATCGAGCGTGTAGGGATCGCGCTTGTGCTTCCACCACTGGCCCCGCTTGCGGCCGGCCAGGTAGGGCGAGGCCATGCTCTTGAGCATCAGGCCTTCGGCGGCGGCGCTGGCGGCCTGCAAGCGCAGCGGCTCCAGCTGCTCCCAGGCCGTTAGGGGTAGGCGGGGGGATAGGCGCAGGAGCCCGGCTGCCGGGGTGGGTGTCGTTTCAGGCAGGTCTTGGAGCAGCTCCTCCAGGGCTGAACGGCGCTGGCTCAGGGGGCGCTGGCGCAGGTCGTCGCCCCCCAGCTCCAGCAGGTCGTAGGCCACGAAGGCCGCCGGACACTCGGCCAGCAGCTTGCGCCCTGGCCCCTTGCGGCCCAGGCGGCGCTGCAGCTGGGCGAAGGGGGCGGGCTGGTCGGAGCCGGCGGGCCACACCAGGATCTCGCCGTCGAGCACGGTGCCGTTGGCCAGGCACCTTGCCGCTGCGAGCAATTCGGGGAAGGCGGCACCGATTAATTCTTCGCCGCGGCTCCATAAAAAAACCTCGTTGGCGCGGCGGATCAGCTGGCCGCGGATGCCGTCGAACTTCCACTCCGCTTGCCAATCGCTGGCGGGGCCGGCCGGCTGCTGCTCCAAGGGCGATGCCAGGTAGAAGGGGTAGGGGCGGCTGGGCACCGCTTCGGCTCCATCGGCTGGGGCCAGCAGGGCGGTGAGGGCGGCAGCACTGGGCTTGAAGCCGCCCATCAGCCGGTGCTGCAGCTGCGCTTCCTCCAGCCCACTGAGGCGTGCCAGGGCGCGCACCACCAGCCCCTGGGCCACGCCCACCCGCAGGCCACCGGTGAGCAATTTGTTGGCTACCAGCAGTTCGGATCTGCTGAGGCCCCGCCAAAGCTGCCGCACCGCTTCTGCCTGCTCGCTGCCCTCCAGGGCGGCGGCGGCCGGCAGCAGCTGCTCCATCCAGGTGTGTAGGGAGTGCTGCAGTGGTTCGCTCGCCCCAGCGCCCACCTGGGCCCAGAGCAGGGTGATCGTTTCGGCCGAATCACCAACGTGGGCGTAGCAGTCGTCGAACAACCACTCCGGCAGGGGGGATTCCTCCAGGCAGATCTGGCGCAGACGGCGGCCGGTGATCAGGCGCTTGCCCTGCTTGCCCAGCAGCACGTGCAGGGCCCAGGCGCCATCGGCGGCATCAACACCACTGAAATAGGCGACGAGGGCATCCACCCGGGCCTGGGTGCCGCTACTGGCATCGAGGGCGCTGTAGAGATCGGCGAAGCGACGCATGCCGGTTTCAGCCCGCCAGCGGTTCGGCGCTGATCCCTTCCACCTCGCTCAGGTAGCGGGCCAGGCCGTCGCTGTTGCCGTGGGTCACGTACACCTGCCGGGCGCCGCTCTGCTGCACGCTCTGGATCAGGCCGGGCCAGTCGGCGTGGTCGCTCATCACGAAGCCGCGCTCATAGCCGCGGCGGCGGCGAGCGCCACGCACCGCCATCCAGCCGCTCACGAACGCCGTTTGCGGCAACTTGAAGCGCTTCATCCACACCGAGCGGTGGGCCGACGGCGGCGCGATCACAAGGCGGCCCGCCAGCGATTCCCCCTTAGCGATTGCGCTCACCGCCAGGGTGGGCGGCAGCCGCACCCCCGCCTCCCGGTAGGCCGGCATCAGCGCTTCCACGGCGCCGTGCAGCAGGATCTCGTCTTTGACGCCGATGGCGGCTAGCTCCGCCAGCAGCCTCTGGGCCTTGCCGAACGCATAGGCAAACAGGATCGAAGGGCGCTCCGGCGCCGCCTGCCACCAGCTCAGGATCTCGCCTGCCACCTCGGCGCCGCTCTGCCAGCGGTAAATCGGCAGGCCGAAGGTGGCTTCAGTAATAAATACGTTTGCCTGCACCGGCTCAAACGGGGAGCAGCTGGGGTCGGCGCAGCGCTTGTAATCGCCGCTCACCAGCCAGCTCTCACCGCCCGCCTCGAGTCGGATCTGGGCGCTGCCCAGCACATGCCCGGCGCTGTGAAACGACACCCGGGCCTCCCCAATGCGATGGGCGGCGCCGTAGTCGACCGGGATCAGGTTGATCGTGGCCCCCAGGCGTTGCCGCAGGATCGCTTCGCTGGCGCCCACCGCCCAATATTCGCCGCAGCCGGGCCGGGCGTGGTCGGCGTGGGCGTGGGTGATCAGGGCCCGGGGCACCGGCCCCACGGGGTCTATCCAGGCCGCCGCCGCCCGGCAATAGAGCCCCTGGGGGGTGTGCTCCAGCAGGCTGCCGGTGGGGAGGGGCATGGGAAGAGGTTCTCAGGTTTCGTCCCAAAGGGTCTGCAGCGACCAGGGGCCGCCCTCCAGCAGCCAGAACGATCCATCCACCAGGCGGAGGTGCTGATCCAGCGAGGCGATCCGCTCGAGATCGGCCGGTGTGAGTGTGATCTCCGCTGCCGCCAGGTTTTCCAGCAGCCGCGCCGGGCGCACCGATTTGGGAATGGTGGAGATGCCGCTCTGCAGCTGCCAGGCGATCAGCACCTGGGCGGGGCTGCAGCCATGTTCCGCGGCGATCGCGCCGATCAATGGGTTTTCCAGCAGCACCGGTTCATCGGCGCCCTTGAGGGCGGCGGGCCGGTCCTGGGAGCCGAGCGGCGAGTAGGCGGTGAGGTGAACGCCCTCGGCTGCGCAGTCAGCCACCAGGGCTGGCTGTTGCAGTAGGGGGTGCCGTTCCACCTGATTCACCTCCGGCCGGATCCGGCAGTGGGCGAGTAGATCGTGGAGCTTGCGGCTGGAGAAATTGCTCACGCCGATATGGCGCGTGAGGCCCGCCTCCAGGGCCGCTTCCATTCCCTCCCAGGTGGATTCGAGCGGCACCTGCGCCGGTGGCAGCAGGTCATCGCCGCTGGTGGGAAAGGCCACGCCTTGCTTGATCGGCACAGGCCAGTGGATCAAATAGAGATCCAGCCACGCCAGGCCGAGATCAGTGAGGGTGTGGCGCAGCGCCGCTGCGACGTTGTCCCGTCCATGGGCATTGCACCAGAGCTTGGAGGTGATCCATAGCTCCTCCCGCTTCACCTCGCCGGCATCGATGGCGCCGCGGATCGCCTCGCCCACCTCTGGCTCGTTGCCGTAAACGCTGGCACAGTCGATGTGGCGGTAGCCCAGCCGGATGGCCTCTCGCACCGCGGCCCCCACTTCACCCGGAGCCGATTTCCAGGTGCCAAGCCCCAGCAGGGGCATGGAGTCGCTATTGGCGAAGGTGACAGTGCGCATGGGGGCACCTTAGGGAGCCTTGCCTAAGGCGAACTCTCTGTTTAGGTATCTGCCCTGGCGGCGGCTCAGCGGCTCATGTCCAACATTTTTTCGATCGGTGCCAGGGCCCTTAGCCGCAGCGCCTCATCCATCAAGATTTCTGGTTCCATTCGATCGAGGCACTGCCACACCTTTTCCAGGGTGTTGAGCCGCATGTAGGGGCAGGCGTTGCAGCTGCAGCCGTCGGCGCCGGGCACCTCGAAAAAGGTCTTTTGGGGCAGCTTCAGCCGCATCTGGTGCAAGATCCCCGGCTCGGTGAGCACGATGAAGCTGGTGGCGGGGCTCTGCTCTGCTTGACGCAAAAGGGCGCTGGTGGAGCCGATGAAGTCGGCCAGGTCCAGCAGGTGTTGCTGGCACTCGGGATGGGCCAGCACCTCAGCCGCTGGGTGCTCGAGCTTCAGCTGCAGCAGGGCTTGTTCGCTGAAGGTCTCATGCACGATGCAGCTGCCTGGCCAGAGGGTGAGCTGGCGGCCGCTCTGGCGCTGTACCCAGCGGCCCAGGTTTTGGTCGGGGGCAAACAGGATCGGCCGGTCGGCTGGCAGCTGCTTCACCAGATCCACCGCGTTACTGCTGGTGCAGATCAGGTCGCTGAGGGCTTTCACTGCCGCCGAGCAGTTGATGTAGCTCACGGCGATGTGGTCTGGATGCTCGGCGCGGAAGGCGGCAAACTCCTCTGCCGGGCAGGCATCCGCCAACGAGCAGCCGGCCTCCAGATCTGGCAGCAGCACGGTTTTGTCCGGGCTGAGGATCTTGGCGGTCTCCGCCATGAAGTGAACGCCGCAGAACACGATCACCTCGGCGTCGGTGGCGGCGGCCTTGCGCGAGAGCTCTAGCGAGTCGCCGATGAAGTCGGCGATGTCCTGAACGGCTTCGTCTTGGTAATAGTGCGCCAGGATCACGGCCTTGCGCTCCTGCTTCAGGGCGCTGATAGCGGCGGGCAGATCTTGCGGTGCGTGGTTATTGGTGGCGGTGAAAACCAACCGGGGGCCTCAGCTGATGCAGGATGGCATGAGCCTAGGCAGCAGTGATGGCGGTATCCGGCGGGGGTAAAACGCTCCGCATTGCCATCGCCGGAGATCTGCATGGTGAATGGGACCACAGCGACCATGCGCTGCTGGACTGCCTGGCCCCCGATGCACTGCTCGTCGTGGGCGACCTAAGCGATGGTCAGCAGCGAATTCCGGCCCTGCTGCGCCAACTGCCCATGCCAGTGGCCTGCATCCTTGGCAACCACGACACCGGCAAGGACGCTTCTGGGCGCACGCTGCAGCACCAGATCGACCTGCTGGGAGAGGTTCACTGCGGCTGGAAAATGCGAGCCCTGAGCCCGCCGGATCTGGCGGTGGTGGGGGGGCGGCCGGCAACCGCCGGCGGTGGCTTCAAGCTTTCTCGGGCGGCGCTGGCTGCCTTCGGTCCGGTGAGCTTGCAGGAGTCGGCCGATCGGATCACGGCCGCCGCCGCCACCGCACCCACCGACTGGCCCCTGGTGTTGCTGAGCCATAGCGGACCCTCCGGACTCGGCAGCGATGCCACCTCCCCCTGCGGCCGCGACTGGAAGCCACCCGCCTGCGACTGGGGTGATCTCGACCTAGCCCTGGCCATCCGCCAGATCCGCCTCAATCGCCCGGTGCCGTTGGTGGTGTTTGGGCATATGCACCACGCCCTTAGGCGCGGCCAGGGGGATCGCCAAAGCTTCTGCCGCGACCGGGCCGGTACCTCCTACCTCAACACCGCCTGCGTTCCCCGCCATGGCACCGATGGCGCCGGCCAGGCCCTGCGGCACTTCAGCTGGGTGGAGCTGGTGGGCCAGGAGGTCGTGAGTGCCAGCCATCGCTGGTTTGGCCTGGGTGGTGAGCTGCTCTACGAAGAGCGCCTCTGGACTGCTCCCAACCCGGCCCCTAACCCGGCCCCCAACCCAGCTCCCGAACTGGCGCCGTGCTGATTTATGCCTGCGTCAGTGCCCATGGTTTTGGCCATGGCTCCCGCACCGCTTCCGTTTTAACAGCCCTGCATGGGCTGCGGCCCCACTGGCGCTTGGTGTTGTCCACGGCCCTACCTGAGGCCTTTCTGCGCTCTGCCCTGGGGCCCGTGCCCTTTGAACACCGCCCCTGTCGTTGGGACGTGGGCGTGGTGCAGGCCGATGCCCTTGGAGCGGACGCTGGGGCAACCCTGGCCGCCCTATCGGCCCTGGAAGCTGAGCTGCCCGCCCAGCTGGCGGCTGAGCAGGCCTGGCTGGCGGCCCAAGCGATGCCGCTGCTTGTGCTTGCAGACGTGCCCCCAGCGGCGGCGGCCTTGGCTCGAGGCCTCGGGGCGCCTCTGATCTGGCTGGCCAGCTTTGGCTGGGAGGCTATCTACGGGGCGATGGGTGCCGCTTTCAGCCCCTGGGCCGACCTTTGCCTGGCGGCCTACCGCCAGGGCGACCTGTTGCTGCGCTGTCCCCTGGCGATGCCGATCGACTGGGGCATCCCCGAGCTGGCGATTGGGCTCACCGCCGGCAGCCCCCGGCTTGAGCCAGGCAGCCTGGCCCGCCAGCTGCAGTTGCCGGAAGAGCGTGATCGTTGCGTGCTGGTGAGTTTTGGGGGGCTGGGCTACGACCTGGATCCGGAGTTGCTGCAGCTCTGGCCCGATCACGTGTTTATTAGCCCGGATCCCCGCCTGGCCTCAGCTGCCAACTGCCGCCTGCTGCCTGCTGGGGTGAGACCGCTGGAGGTTTTGGGGTACTGCGCCCGCCTAATCACCAAGCCCGGGTATAGCTCCTTTTGCGAGGCCTTGAGCGCCGGCGTGGGGGTGCATTTGGTGCATCGCGAGGGTTTTGCCGAAGCGCCCGTGCTGGAGGCGGCTTTGCTGCGCCACGGCTGGCACCGGCTGCTCAGCCAGGAGCAGGCCCGCCAGGGGGATTGGCAGCTCGACCAGCCCTTGCAGCCCCCCAATGGTGAGCCACTGGCTAGCGATGGCGCGGTCCAGGCGGCCGAGGCGCTGGCAGCTTTTGTAGCGGGCCGTTCGTTTTAGTCAAAAATTCAGGCGCAATTTACCTGGGTCACAGTGATCTGAACTGTTTGCTGTAGTTGTTGACACCGGTAGACACTTATGTGATTGGCACTAACTCCATCCTGTCTGGGTGGATTGATAGGCAAATTGGCACAAACAAATCTTTTCTTCGCATTTCAGATTTGGCCGCCTGCAGGCGGTCTGCCGTTTGATCCGCTCCGGTATGACCTTGCCCAGCACCTGTTTTCGATCCGCCCTTGCCTTGGCCGTAGGCCTGGGCACCCTTTCCCTGACTGCTCCGGTAGCCCAGGCATCTGAGCTGCTCCAAGCATCCGAGCTGCTCCAAGCATCCGGGCCCACTCAGCCCAGCTTCCCCACGGCTCTGGCCCTGCCCCTGCCCCCACCACCGGTGCGGATCTTCGCGATCACGGCTGAGCGCCGCGCCCTGCTCAACACCATTCGCTACGCCGAAGGCACCTGGGCCGATGGCGACGACATCGGCTACCGGATCATGTTTGGTGGCGGCCTGATGCCCTCCCTGGAGCGCCATCCCGACCGGGTGGTTCGCACTGCCCGCTATGCCAGTGCCGCGGCGGGTGCTTACCAGTTCATGCCCTTCACCTGGACCATGGTTACGCGCTCCTTGGGAATCGAGGCCTTTGGCCCCCAGGTCCAAGACCAGGGCGCCGTCTACCTAATTCAGCGTCGTGGTGCCCTGGCCCTGGCTGATCAAGGCGTGTTCTCGCCCTTGCTGGCTGCCAAATTGGCCCCCGAGTGGGCCAGCTTTCCCACCCTCGCTGGCCGCAGCTTCTACGGCCAGCCGGTGAAGCGCTTCCACGACCTCAAGCGCTTCTACGACGACAACCTCAGCCGTCTGCGCGATCAGCAGCCCCAGTCCATAGCCAGGGCTGAAATCAAGCCCGCCTGTGCGCCTGCGGGCTCCTTGCGCTGTCAGCTCGAGGGGCTTGAAAAGCTGGGACCGCGCAGCCGCAGCCAAAACCCCGGCTGAAGCTTCTAACCCTGATCGGCATCCTTGAGCCTGGCCTTACCTACGGTGGCTCCGGCGATTAGGTAAGCGCCAAGAGCTGCGCCGAGGAAGGCCAGGGTGTTGCGGGCAACCGGCAGCAGGTCGTTGGTGCGGGTCAGGATCGGGCCCAGGCCTAGTGCGCCAAACAGGATCAGCCACAAAGGTGAGAGCAGCAGCACCCAGGCCCACTCCACCTTGCGACCCTCTTTGCGCGGGTAGGAAGCGAAGCCCGCCACCAGGCCGCCGAGCATGGAAGTGGAGAGGGTGAGCAGCCACTGCTCGCGTGGCAGGCCCGGCACCACCTGGCAACCACCCCGCTCCAAACACATTTCCACCGCTGCTAGGGCATCGACAATGGCGGCGTCCTGGCCGTTGTCGCGCACGTAGTACTGGTTGCCGAAGCGGGTCTGCAGCTCCACCCAGTAGGTGCGGGGCATCAGGGCGAATAAGGCATCGCCGACGTTGAAGTTGAGCAGGTTGCCGCCGCGCTCATCGGCCACCAGCAGCAGGCTGCGTTCGTCCAGGTTCCAGAAGTCCTTCACCGCCTGGCCTGGGGTGCGGTCGTACTGGGTGAGCACCCGCAGTTTCCAGCCGGTATCGGCCTCGAAGCGGGTGAGATTTTCTTCCAGGCTGATGCGCTGACCATCGGTGAGGGCCTTGGCCAGGTCGATCACCGGGGTGGGGTGGTCCGGTAGGAGGTCGGGGTTGTCGTAGGCCTGGGCCGGAGCGATACCCACACCCAGCCAGCAGGCCAACACCAGCAACAGCGACACCAGCGCAGGCAGCACGGCGTTCCAAGCGCGACCCATTCACCAGCCTCAGCGAAGATGCATTCTCCCTGAGCAGGCGTCTGAACGTGAGCTTGCCCCCCTGGCTGCTGCAGCGCCTCGAGGCCGTCGGCGCAGCGGTCCCTTTCCGCACCTACATGGAATGGGTGTTGCACGATCCGTTGCACGGCGCCTATGGGGCTGGCCGGCTGCGCATCGGCCCGGCGGGGGATTTCGCCACCGCCCCCTCCCTCGGCCCTGATTTCGCGGCCCTGCTGGCACCCCAGCTGGCCGAGTGGCTCACTGCCCTGGCGGCCGGTCCCGGGCCCCTGGCCCTGGTCGAGGCAGGGCCAGGGGAGGGCAGCTTGGCCCTGCAATTGGCCCAGGCCCTGGTGGCTGGTTGGCCCCAGCTGGCCCAGCGCCTGGAGCTCGTGCTGGTGGAGCCCAACGAGGGCATGGCGGCCCGTCAGCGAGCCCTGCTGCAGGACTGCCCCTTGCCCTGTCGCTGGGCCAGCTTCGCCGAGCTGGCGGCATCACCGCTGCGCGGCGTGGTGCTCGCCCATGAGGTGCTCGATGCCCTGGCGGTGGAGCGGATCGAGTGGGACGGGGCTCTCTGGCGCCAGCAAGTGGTGGCGCTGCACGAGGGCCCTGGGGCGGAGCTCTCGCTGCGGCTGGAGCCCGGCGAGCCCCTGGAGCCGGCAGCGGCCGCCCAACTCGAGCCCCTCGGACTCCTGCCCCCAGCGCCCCAGCGCCCTTCCGGCTGGTGCAGCGAGCTGCACCCGGGCCTGGCCCCCTGGCTGGCTGAATGCGCCGCAGCCGTGGCCGAGGGCCAGCTGCTGGTGATCGACTACGCCTTAGAGGCCTGGCGCTACTACGCCCCCCAGCGCTCTGGCGGCACCTTGATGGCATACCGGGGCCAGCAGGCCAGCGGCGATCCGCTGCTGGAGCCAGGCGCCTGGGATCTCACAGCCCATTTGTGTGTTGAGAGCGTCGATGCCGCCGCCGCCTCCAGCGGCTGGCTGCCCCTGGGCCAGTGCCGCCAGGGCCAGGCCCTGCTCGCTCTGGGCTTGGCCGAGCGGCTGCACGGGCTGCAGCAGGAGGCCCCGGCTGCCCTGGCCACCGTGCTGGCCCGGCGCGAGGCCCTGCTGCGGCTGGTAGACCCCGTGGCTCTGGGAGATTTCCGCTGGCTGGCCTACGGCCGGGGTGTGGCCCCAGTGCTGCCCCGCTTCAGCCGGGAGCCGGGATCGCTGCCTCCAGCCATTGGTTGAGGGCTTGGGGCTGCTGGGTGGGACTGCTGGTGATTTCGATGATCCGCCCGCTGGCGGCCGGGGTTTCCAGGGCCTCTAGGCACACCCGGGCCACCAGGCGGCGGGGCAGGCTGCTGCTCTCCTGCTGGTTGGGGCCGGAATAAACCACCCCCTCCCTTTCGCTGCGGCTGTCGTCCTCGCTGAGGCCGCCGGGGCGCACCACGGTCCAGTCGAGTCCGCTTTCTTCAAGCCAGCGCTCGCCTAGGCGTTTCCACACCAGGATCAAGCCAAACAGGTTTAGGGGGTGCTGCCAGCGACCGGCGCAGAGCGAACTCACCAGCACCACCCGCTTCATGCCCACCGCCTGACAGGCGCGGATCTGATCGCGCACCCCGAAGGCATCCACCTTGAGGGGGCCGGCCAGATCCACTGATGGCCGGGCGCCAGTGGCGATCACCAGGGAGTCACAGCCGCTCAGGGCGGCATGCAAGGCCTCGGTGGCACTGAGATCCAGGCGCCGCACATCGAGCCGCCCTTGCTGCTCTGCTTCAGCCAGGGCCGCTGGCAGCACCGAGCCGGGCCGCACGATCGCCCGCACCGCCAGGCCCCGCTTCAAGGCTTCATCCACCACACGCCAGCCGGTTTTTCCGGATGCTCCCGTCACTGCCACCAGGCTCATCGCTGCATCTCCGCCACCACAGCTCCATGTTGCTCGTTTGGGGGATTAGCTGGCAGCAGGCTGCGCATCAGCCAGGTTTCAGCTGCTAGCGGCCGCAGCAGCCGGCTCAGGATCACAGCCAGGGCAAGCGGTTCGGCTGGCGCCCGCCGCGTCGGCCACTGGCCATCGCGGCGGTATAGCCGTTGTTGCAGCCACTCTTGGCGCTCCTCCGCAAGCTCGTTTGAAATCGGTGCCCAGCTGCAGCCCAGGCGCCTGCCGCGGCAGGCCTCGATTCTCAGGAGCCAGCGACGGCCGTCGCTGGTGGTGAGTTCGAGTGCTTGCCCCGGCTGCGGCGATGCCTGCTCCAATTCAAGCTCGAGGCCCGCTTCGCTTAAGGCCACCAGTTGGGCGGGCTGGCCAGCTAGCTGCACCGACTCTCGCCAGGCCAGCCAGGGCACGGCATCGCTGCGGGGCCGATCCCAGCAGCAGCGCAGGGCGGCCAGCAGCAGCAGCACATTCACTAGGGCCCAGCCCACCCCGAGGGCCAGGGTGGCCTTGCTCTCGGGCAATAGGTCTAGCCGGATACCGCTGGCGATGGGCAGCAGATTCAGCAAGGCCACCAGCTGCAGGCTGAGCAGGGCCAGCAGGGGCAACAGCAGACGCGGTTCGGGGTTGGTTTGGCGGCCGCTGGCCAGGGCCTTGGGTGTGACCCGGAAGGGTAGGGGCCTGCCCAGCAGGGTGCCCAGCACCGCTCCCACCAGCGGCAGCAGCACCACCAGGCGGTAGAGCTCGCTGGTGAGTGCGGTGCGGCTGTGGGCCGTAAGCCAGCGAGCCAGCACAAGCTGGGCGCCGTAGAGGGGCAGGGCCATCTGCAGCAGTCCGGCACCGCTGACGCGCAGCGGCGCGATGCCCAGCACCCCCAGGCTAAGGGGCATCAGCAGCAGCAGCAGCTGGGGCAGCGCGTTGAGCCAGTGCAGGATTCCCTCGAGAAAGGCAAGCCGCTGGATCGGATTAAGGCCCTTGATCAGCAGGGGGTTGGCACCGGTGCGCAGGGTCTGCAGGGTGCCGCTGGCCCAGCGGCAGCGTTGGCGGGCAAAGGCGGCGGCGGTGAGGGGCGCCAGGCCAGCGCTGAGCTTCTCCGGCACGAATAGCAAACGCCAGCCGGCGGCTGTGAGCCGAATGCCGGTGGCTAGGTCTTCCGAGGGGGTGCCCGTCTCGAAGCCACCCACCGCCAGCAGGGCGGAGCGGCGCACCACAAACGACGTCCCCGCACACACCACCGCCCGGAGCCGTTGGCGCACCGGCTCAATCCAGCGGTAGAAGCTCTCCTCATCCGGTAACAACCAACGCTCCAGAGCCAGGTTGCGGATCACCGGATCGGCATTCATATAGGTCTGGGGTGTCTGCACCAGGCCCACCTCGGGGCTATCAAATAGCCCAACCGTTCGCTCCAGGAAGCCCCGCACCGGCACAACGTCCGCGTCGAATACGGCGATCAGCTCGCCCTGCAGCTCCGGCAGTACATGGTTGAGGTTGCCGGCCTTGGCATGCTCCCGCCGCTCGCGGCTGCGGTAGTGACAGCCCAAGCCCTTGCACAGCTCCGCCAGCTCCGGCCTGCCGGAATCGTCGAGTAGCCAGAGGCGGAAGCGGCCGTAGTTGAGGGCGCGGCAGCCGCGCAGGCAGCGCTCCACCACCTCGATCGGCTCGCCGTAGCTCGGCACCAGCACATCCACCCAGGGCAAGCTGGCGGCCTGCTTGGGGTCTGCGCTAGCCGGGGCTTGTCTTTGGGCCGGTGCCAGGGTGAACAGCAGCTGCAGGAAGCCGTGGGCCAGCAGCCAGAGCTCGGCTGCCAGCAGCAGCAGGCTCAGCGCTGCAGCCAGGGGGCTATCGAGGTTGAGGGTGGCTGTGCAGCGCCAAAAGACGTAGCGACCAGCCAGCAGGGCCAACAGCAGTACGGCCCAGGGCAGGGCCATCAGCCGGGTGGAGCCGGGGGTGGGCAGACGCGCAAGCTGAAGTCACAGCTCCAGATGGTGGCCTTTTGCCAGCTCAAGGGAATTTCCAGCAGGTCCCTAGGTCCCGTGATCCCCTGGGCCAGAAAGATCAGGGCCGCCAGGGCGTTGGCACTTAGGTGCAGGCGCCGCCAGCGCAGTTGGCGCTGGATCTCCGGACGGGCCGCTAGGGAGAAGAGCAGCAAGCCGGTGAGCCCCATACCGCCCCAGAAATGGGATTGCCAGAAGGCTGGATCGAGGGGGTTGTCGCTGAGCCGCCAGATTTCAGGTTGCATGCCCAGGCCGATCACCCCTATCCAGCAGAGCAGGGCAAAGCTGGCCCGGTAGCTGGCTTGCCGCACCCGCCACAGAGCTACCAGGGCCAGCACGCTGCCAGCCAGCACGAGCAGCAGCAGGGAGCTGCGCATGGCGTCGAGCTGGCTGGGCTTCTGGGTGAGGATCACCACCGCGTAGGCAATCAACTGGATGGCCACCACCGAGCTGGTGAGCCAGCGCCCCAGGGCGGTGTGTTCGCTGCCGGAGCTTGCCGGCGCCTTGCCCAGGCTGAGGCGGCGCCGGCGGGTCTGGAGGGCCAGCTGCAAGACAGCGCCCAGCAGCGGAAAAACCAGGGCTACCGCCAGGGCGGGATGGAGCAGCCAGAGCCAGTCAACGCTGCTCATCGTCTTGGAGGCTGTAGGTGTGCGGTGCCTAAACCCTAATTAGCCCAGCTGGCTGCCTACGGTGCGCTGGATTGCAAAACGTTGTGGCAGGGCCAATCATTCGCGCCAGCGGGTTGAGCAAGACCTACCGAATCAGCGAGAAGCAGCCTGGCCTGGCCGGCACAATCCAACATCTGCTGCGGCGACGCCATCGCGATGTGCTGGCGGTGAATGGAATCAGCTTCACGATCGAGCCGGGGGAGATCGTTGGCTTCCTGGGCCCCAATGGCGCCGGTAAGACCACAACCTTGAAGATGCTCACCGGCCTGATCCACCCCAGCGGCGGCGAGCTGGAGGTGGCAGGTCACCAGCCATTTCGGCGTCAGGCCCGCTTCTTGCGCCAGATCACCCTGGTGATGGGCAACCGCCAGCAGCTGATCTGGGACCTGCCCGCCCTCGATTCGCTGCGGGTTAATGCCGCTGTCTATGGCATTGCGGAGGCGGAGGCCCAGCGGCGTATTGGCCAACTCGCCGAGATGCTGGAGCTGGGCCAGGAGCTGCGGCGACCGATGCGCAAGCTTTCCCTGGGCCAGCGGATGAAGGCCGAACTGCTGGCGGCCCTGCTGCACGAGCCGGCGGTGTTGTTTCTCGATGAGCCCACCCTGGGTCTGGATGTGAATGCCCAGGCGCGGGTGCGGGATTTCCTCGCCGACTACAACCGCCGCACCGGCGCCACCGTGCTGCTCACCAGCCACTACATGGGTGACATCACTGCCCTCTGCCCGCGGGTGCTGCTGATCCACCAGGGCCAGCTCTTCCACGATGGCTCCCTGGCCGATCTCACCCAGCGGTTGGCCCCCTGCCGCCAGGTGCGGCTGGAGCTTGCCGACCTCCATCCACCGGAGGCCTTTGCCGGTTTCGGCCAGCTCGAGGCCCATCAGGGCCACCTGGTGCGGCTGCTGGTGCCGCGGGCCCAGCTCGCCCAGCAGGTGGCGGCGCTGCTGGAGCGCTTTGCGGTGGTGGATCTGGAGGTGAGTGATCCGCCGGTGGAGGAGCTGATCGGCGGTTTGTTCCGCCAGCGTGATTCAAACTCCGAGGCTTCCCAGTGAGCTGGGCCTGGCGGGTGGCGCGGGCGCTGCTGGGCAGTCAGTACGCGCTGATGCTCGAATACCGGGCCGAGATCGCCCTCTGGGCCCTATCTGGGGTGTTGCCCTTGATCATGCTCGGCGTTTGGAGCGGCTCGGGCGCGGCGGCGGCGGCTGGCCTCTCACCCCAGCAGCTCAGCCACTACTTCCTGGCTGCCTTTGTGGTGCGCCAGTTCACGGTGGTTTGGCTGATTCAGGTGTTCGAAGACGACGCCCTGCAGGGCCGCCTGTCGCCCTTCCTGCTGCAGCCGCTTTCGCCGCTCTGGCGATACCTGGCGGCCCATTTTAGTGAACAGGCGTCGCGAATCCCGTTTGTGGCCGTGATGGTGCTGGTGGTGGGGCTGGCGGCGCCCGGCTTGCTGTGGCTGCCGTCAGCGGGGGCTTTGCTGCTGGGAATCCTGGCGATTGTGGCGGCCTTTCTGCTGCGCTTTCTGCTGCAGGTGCTCGTTACCACCCTCTGTTTTTGGAGTGAGCGGGCAGCGGCCCTCGACCGGCTGTTGATGATTCCCTATCTGTTTTTATCGGGCATAGTTGCACCCCTTGACACCTTTCCTCCAGCGGTGCGGCGGCTGGCCCTGGCCACGCCCTTCCCCTGGATGGTCGACTTCCCCGCCCGGCTGCTGGCCGGCGAACCGGTGAATGTGGCTTTGGGTTTTGGGGCGATCGCCGCCTGGTGCCTGCTGCTGCTGCCGATCGGCCACTGGCTGTGGCGGGCGGGCCTGCGCCGCTACTCGGCGATGGGCGCGTGAGGGAGTTTGCGCGCTACTGGCGCAGCCTGCGCCGCTTCTGGGGCACCTCCCTGGCGGCCGAACTCGAATACCCGCTCAATGCCTGGATCGAGTTGCTGTCGGTGCTGGGCAACCTGGCAGGCAGCGTCTTTGTGCTGCAACTGCTGTTTGGTGGCGGGCCCCAGCTGGGGGGCTGGAGTTGGAGCGGCGCTTTGGTGGTGCTGGGCCTCTACACCGTGCTGGATGGGTTCACCACCTGCGTGTTGCAGCCCAATCTCAGCCGCATCGTTAACCACGTGCAGACCGGCACCCTCGACTACGTGCTGCTCAAGCCGATTGATAGCCAGTTCTGGCTGTCGGCCCGCACCGTGTCGCCCTGGGGGTTGCCAGGAATATTGGCTGGCCTTGGCTTGATCGCCTGGGCCCTGCTGAACAAGGGTCCTGGGGCTCCATCCGGCCTGCCGGCGGCAGGGCCCGTGCTGCTCTCCCTGGCGCTGCTGCTTGCAGCCCTGGTGATTCTTTACAGCCTCTGGTTTGTGTTGGCTGCCCTCAGCATCTGGTTTGTGAAGGTGTGGAATGCCACCGAGGTGTTGCGCTACACCCTGGTGGCGGGTCGCTACCCAGTGAGTGCCTATCCGCCGGCGCTGCGGTTGCTGTTCACCTTTGTGCTGCCGGTGGCCTTCCTCACCACCGTGCCCGCCGAGGCGCTGCTGGGGCGGGGTTCGGCCATCTGGGCTTTCGGTTCTTTGCTGGCCGCCGGGCTTTGCCTGGCTGGCAGTCGCCTGCTGTGGCGCTACGCCCAGCGCTTCTACACCTCTGCTTCTAGTTGAGCGGAGCTGCGGGTCAGCGCGCCATCATCGATCCACCGGCTCTCCCCAGTTGCTGCCGCACCCCATGGTGATCCCCGCTCCTGCCAATCCCACCTCCAGCATCAGGGAGGAGCACTGGTTGCAGCGTTGGTATCCGGTGGCCTATCTGCAGGACCTCGACCCTCGCCGCCCCACGGCCTTCACCCTGCTGGAGATGGATCTGGTGCTGTGGTGGGACGCTGCTGGCCAGCAGTGGTGCGCCTTTGCCGACGTCTGCCCCCACCGGCTCGTGCCCTTGAGCGAAGGCCGCCTCAACGAAAGGGGTGAGCTGGAGTGCCCATATCACGGTTGGAGTTTCAACGCCCAAGGCAGCTGCACCGCGATCCCCCAGGCCGAAGTCGCAATCGACGCCAACCCCCGCAGCTCCTGCCGCCGCTACGCCACAGCCAGCGCCCAGGGGCTGCTGTTTGTGTTCGCCGGCGACCATGCCGCGGCTGCGGCGGTGCCCCTGCCGCTGGTGCCCGTGCTCGAGGAACCCGGCTGGCTGGTGCAGGACACCTTCCGCGACCTGCCGATGGATGCCCTCACCCTGCTGGAGAACGTGCTCGATGTGAGCCATGTGCCCTTCACCCACCACCGCACGGTGGGTAAGCGCCAGAACGCTGCTCCGGTGGTGGCCGAGCTCACAAGCTTCGGGCCGGAGGGGTTCACCGCCACTTGGCCCGAGGGCCCGCGCCGGGGGCGCCTGGGCAGCCAGTTCACCACCTTTCAGGCGCCGGGCCTGATGTGGCACGACCTCACGGCGAAGGGATTTGCCCGCTTTCTCACGGTTGTGTATGCCACGCCGATCCGGGCTGGGGAATGCCGCTTGTTTGCCCGCTTTCCGTTTCAGTTCCGCTCGCTGTTGCCCAGGCTCCTGCTGCGGGCTCGGCCGGTGTGGTTGCAGCACATCGGTAACCACACGGTGCTCGAAGACGACCAGGTGTTTCTGCACTGGCAGGAACGGGTTCAAAGCCAGGCGAGCTTTCTGCCCACCAGCGCCGACATCTACGTGCGGGCGTTGCATAGATGGGTCAAAGATGTTGCTGGCCAGCCATGCCCAGGCTCCGCCCTGCCGCCCCGGCTGGGTCGGGTAGCCCTGATGGATCGCTACGACAGCCACACCCGGCACTGCCGTGCCTGCTCCGGTGCTCTGCGGCAGATACGCCGCTGGCGGCCGCTAGTGCTGGTGGCCCTGGGGGTGGAGCTGCTAGTGGCGGCCTGGCTGCCCGGGCTGCCGGCGCGGTTGACCCTGCTGGTGCTGCTTGGCGGCAGCGCCCTGCTACTGCGGCAGCTAAACCGCTGGGAGCGCCAGCTATTGCGCGGCGACGGCCACCCACCCCGCAACGCCCTTTAGGCGCAGCTGGCGAGCGCGCTGCGGATGGTTGCTTCGCTGACGTCGCTGCGGATCTCAACCCTGCCGATGCCTGTGGGCAGCACGAAGCGCACCTGACCCTCCCTCACCTTCTTGTCGCCCTGCAGGCAGGCCAGCACGGCGTCGGGGTCGAGGGCTGGCCAGGCCAGCGGCAGACCTGCGGCGGCGATCACGGTTCGCTGGCGGGCCTGGTCGCTAGCGCTCCACAGGCCCATGGCCAGGGAGATTTCGCCAGCCGCCAGCATGCCCAAGCCAACGGCTTCGCCATGGAGGTAGGTGCCATAGCCGCAGAGGGTCTCCACCACGTGGCCCAGGGTGTGGCCGTAGTTGAGGATCGCCCGCAGGCCCCCTTCGTGTTCGTCGGCGGCCACCACCTTCGCCTTGGCGGCGGCGGAGCGCACCAGAATTCGCTGCAGCAGCTCGGCTGACAATGTGTTCAAGCTGGCTAGCTGGGGGCCGCTCGCCTCTAGCTCGGCCAGCAGCTCGGAGTCGCCGATCACGCCGTATTTGATCACCTCGGCCATGCCAGCTCGAAATTCGCGCTCCGGCAGGGTGCCAAGGCTGCTGGGGTCGATCAGCACCAGGCGCGGCTGGTGAAAAGCGCCGATCAGGTTTTTGCCGCCGGGGTGATTGACGCCGGTCTTGCCGCCGATCGCCGCATCCACCATCGCCAGCAGGGTGGTGGGCACCTGAACCACGGCAATGCCTCGCAGCCAGGTGGCTGCCGCAAATCCCGCCATGTCGCCAACTACGCCACCGCCAAGGGCAACGATCAGCGAGCCCCGCTCCAGCCGGCGGGCAAAGGCTGCGTCATGGATCAGGCCCACGGTGGCTGGGGTTTTCTGATCTTCTCCCGCCTCGATCACGAGGGTGCTGGCATCGAGGCCAGCCGCGCTGAGGCTTTGCAGGGCAGTGGCGCCGTAATGGGCTTCCACCACAGCGTTGGTCACCAGCAGCACCTTGGTGCCGGCTTTAAATCCCAGGCCCCGAATCTGGTCGCCCAGACTCAGCAAGGCTGCCGAGCCGATGATCACCGGGTAAGGGGAAGCCTGCAGCTCCACCCTGATCGTTTGCAGATCCATAGGGCGATCATCCTCCAGCCCAGGTACTTTGCCTTGCATGAGCGAGGCCAATCTCCGCAAGCGCACCGCCACAGCCTGGGGCTTTTTGACGCCTGCCCTGGTGCTGATCGGCCTGTCGGTGCTGATTCCGGCAGCGATGGCCTTGGTGATGAGCTTCAGCCAGGCCGGCCTCGATGTCAGCGAGCCGCTGCGCTTCGTTGGCCTGGCAAATATCCGGCGCCTGCTGGCCGACCCGATGTTTTTCCGGGTCACCGGCACCACCCTTTTGTATTTGCTGGGAGTGGTGCCCCCAATCGTGGTCGGCGCCCTGGCCCTGGCCGTGCTGGTCAACCGCCAGTTGCCTGGGATCCACTGGTTTCGCGGTGCTCTGTACACCCCGGTGCTGGTGTCGATCGTGGTGGCGGCCATTGCCTTTCGCTGGATCTATGCCGAAAACGGCCTGATAAACGGCTGGCTCACCGCCCTGTTGGGCAGCCGCTTCGATCCCATCGGTTTCCTCACCTCGCCGCTGCTGGCCCTGCCGTCGGTGATGCTCGTGACCCTCTGGAAGGGCCTCGGCTACTACATGGTGATCTTTCTGGCCGGGCTCCAGGGCATCTCCCCCGATCTCTACGAGGCGGCGGCCCTCGATGGCAGTGAGGGCTTGCGCAAGCACCTAGACATCACCCTGCCGCTGCTGCGGCCCTACATCACCCTGGTGGCGGTTATTTCCGCAATTGCGGCCACCAAGGTGTTCGAAGAGGTGTATTTAATGACTCAAGGTGGCCCTGCCGATTCGACCCGCACCCTCGTTTACTACGTCTACGACCAGGCTTTTGCTGAGCTGGAGATCAGCTACGCCTGCACGATTGGTTTGGCACTGTTTTTAATCGTGTTGATGCTGAGTTTGGTGCGCTATCTCTTCGCCGGTGATCGCGGCCTCACTTGAAGAGCCTGTTACTAGACCAGTCCCGGAAGCCTGCCTAGGGTTCAGCCGCCTGAGATGAAGGCCATGACTTCCTCCGGTGGCAAACCCCGCTCCAGCCTCAGCGAGCGCCAGATGGTGGGCCTGTTTAGCCTAGGGATGGGCGTGGTGCTGTTTCTACTGATCCTGATGCGGGGCCAGCAGGCCGCCCGCGAGGGAAACCAGGAGTTCAGCAACGACACCTACAGGGTGCTGGTTTCGCCACTGGTGTTTTCAGCTTTTGGCGTGGTGTTGTTGCGCTCCCCTAAGGCTGGGGCTGGCGCCCGGGGACGGGCGCTGGAGCAGTCGCAGCGCACCACCCAGTCGGCCCAGGCCGCCCTATCCAGGGTTGATGAGGGAGCTAGCCAGCAGCTGGCCCAGGCTCGCGCCGAGGCGGCGGCGGCACTGGCAGCGTTGGAGTCGCTCCAGGGCGAACAGGACCGAACCGCAGCCCAGGCGGGCGCAAAAATTAGGGCTTTGCAGGCTGAGCTCTCTGCCGCCCAGCAGGCTCACGTTCAATTAGAGGCCAACCTGCGCCGCGATCTGGTTACCCAAACAGCCGACACCAGCGGTGCTTTGGCGGCCGTCCAGTTGGTGGAGGGCAACCTGGATGCCTTCGCCGGTGGCTTCAATGATCAATTGGCAGCGGTTCGGCGTCAGCTCGATGGGTTGATTGCCAGTCAGGAGCAGCAGCTGGCCCAGCTACGCAGCGAGGCAAGCCAAGCCCAGGCGGCTCTAGACCGACTTCGCGGCGACCAGGAGGCCCAGGAAGTGGTGGACCGTTTGGAGCAGGGCGCCCCAGCTTTTGTGGCTGCCGCCCCAACAGCCGCTACCGGTTCCGATGCCTTCCTGAGTTGCTACCGAGAGGCTTGCGAAGAGCTGGGAGTACTACCAGGCAGTGGTTGGCAGGACGTGCGCACTACCTGGCGCCGTAAAGTGGTCGATTGGCATCCAGATCAGGGTGGTGACTCCAGTCTTTGGGTCCGCCGCAATGCTGCCTATCAGCTGCTTGTGGCCTGGTACGAGTTCAACGGGGCGTCCTGATTCATACGCTGCAAGCTGCGAGTTCCAAGATCCGTGGCTGGTGCCAACCCTGTGACTGAGCCAGTTGCTAGCGCTGCAGTTGCTATCGGTGTAGTTGGTGGCGGCCAATTGGCCTTGATGCTTGCCGCCGCTGCCCGCAAGCTCAATGTGCCCCTGCATGTTTTGACACCAGTGGCTCAGGATCCAGCCACTGCCCTTGCCAGCAGTGTGGTGCTGGCTGAACTCGACGATGTGGCGGCCACCCGGGAGCTGGCGCGCCGCAGTGGCGCGATCACCTTTGAAAACGAATGGGTAGACCTGCCGGCCCTGGCGCCGCTCAGTTTTGACGGAGTCGTCTTTCTGCCAAGTCTGGAGGCCCTCGCTCCCCTAGTCAGTAAGCGGGGCCAGCGGCAGTTGCTGCAGGATCAGGGGTTGCCATGCCCGTGCTGGTGCGATCTGCCCACCAGTGGCCTGTTGCCTGAAGGCTTCAACTACCCAGTGATGGCCAAGGCCTCCACCGGCGGCTACGACGGCAAGGGGACAGCCGTGTTGCGCAGCCCTGAAGATCTCACGGCCCTGCTGGCAAGGGTGCCCCTAGGCGACTGGATTCTTGAGGAGTTTGTCAACTTTGAGCAGGAGCTCTCCCAGCTCGCCTGCCGCGACCGGGCTGGCAACGTGCGCTGTTATCCCTTGGTGCAGACCCACCAGCACCAGCAGGTATGCGACTGGGTGCTGGCGCCGGCCTCAGTGCCCCATGCGGTGCAGGCCTATGCCCGCAATATCGCCGCTTCCCTGCTCACGGCAATCAATTACGTGGGCGTGATCTCCATTGAGCTTTTTTATGGGCCGAGCGGTCTGCAGGTTAATGAAATCGCCCCCCGCACCCACAATTCCGGCCATTTCACGATCGAGGCAGCCCATACCAGCCAGTTCGAGCAGCAGGTGAGGATCGTTGCTGGCCTGCCGATGGGGTCTGTCGAGTTCCAGGTGCCGGGGGCACTGATGGTGAATCTGTTGGGCTTTGAAAGTTCGGAAGCCGACTACCAGGCTCAGCGGGATGATCTAGCTGGCATACCGGAGGCCACGGTGCACTGGTACGGCAAGGAGGGCTCCAGCCCAGGACGCAAGCTTGGTCATGTCACCCTGCTGCTGCACGGGGTCACAGCTGGGGAACGGGCTGGCCAGGCGGAGCAGCTTTTAGAGCGGGTCAGATCCATCTGGCCCCTGCCCCCGCAAAACCCGTAATCGGCCTACACTTCCAGAGGACTGCCTTGTTGGTGACTGCCTTTTACAGTTTTCTGATCTGACTCCCTTTTCGACATGGGGGTCTGCAGCGGAAGCAACGTAAACCGGCCTCGTAGCCGGAAACGGCGCCCCGTCCTTGACCCTCTTCTGGTTCCACCAGGTCGAACACTGGGGCAAAACGGCACGGCGGTCCACCCCTTTCAAATCAACGCCTCTCGATGAGTTCGGCGGGGGCGTAGCGAACCTTCGCCAGTGAGGCGTACTTATCGCTGCTGTCGCGATAGCCAGCCGCACACACCACACAGCTGCGGTAGGGCGAGTCCGCCAAGTTGAGAATGCGGTCGTAAGCAAGGGGATCGAAGCCTTCGATGGCACAGGTGTCCACTTCGAGCAGGGCTGCAGCTGTCATGAAGGTGCCCAGGGCGATGTACACCTGGTTGCTGGCCCAGCGGTCGATCTGCTGGCTGCGAGGCCCATTGATCAGGTCGACATCGATCATCTGGCGGTAGGTGGCCAGGGCGGCTGAATCGAGGCCGCGAACGGCTGCCATCGTTTCGATTAGGCGATCGGCTTCGGCGGCGCCGATCTGGCGTTGCACCAGGAACACCACCAGGTGAGAGCAGTCGGTGATCTGGCTCTGGTTCCACGACTCGGGGCGCAGCTGCTCGCGCAGGGCGGGGTCGTTTATCTCCAGAAATTTCCAGGGCTGCAGGCCATAGCTCGATGGGCTCTGCACGAGGGCGTCCTCCAGGGCGGCCCAGGTGGTGTCGTCAATGCGGCGACTGGGGTCAAACACCTTGGTGGCGTAGCGCCAGGCCATGGCCCCATTGAGCTGCTGGGGGGAGATCGGCATGGTGGGGTGGCGACAACGGTGGAGATCAGGGGCCATTCTGGACCTTGTTACTGCCGTGGTCGGGTTCGGCCGCCAGCCTCGATGGAGTCCTTTCAGCAGGCCTTTGAAGCCCTTCTGGCCCTCGCCCCTGGCCCGGTTTTTCCTCGCGCTCGGGAGCTCTACTTGCGCAAATACTGCCTCGAGGGACGCGACGCCCAGGATCGCTTCCGCACCTTCCTGTTTGAAGAGGAGATTCAGGAATCAGAAGGGGGCACCGTGCGGGTAAGCGCCCTGAGCTTCGCGGTGGTGCATTGGCAGGCAGCCCAGAGCACCCCTCAGGAATATGCCGCCTACCTTCAGCAGCGCTGGCAGCTGCAGCCCGAAGGGCTCAGCCTTGAGCTTGAGCCCTGGTTTCGGGAGGGAGGCGCCTTTGCCCTGTTTCAGGCAACGGCGTCCTACGAGCGTTCCCCTTCCGGTGAGTTGCTGTTGGGTGGTGTCTGACCCAGCAAGCGATCTAGGCACTGCTGCAGTTGCTCGCGGCTCCAGCCGGTGACTACAAACACCTCCTGCACGCTGCTGCCGCGGCGGGCGACCAGCTTGTGGCCCCCGGTGATGGGCGCTGAAACCCGCAGCCGCATCTGACTGCTGCGGCCACGCACGCGGCTGATAACCGCCGGGGTGACGGTGTCGATGCCAGGGCAGAGCGCAAGTTGCTTGAGCAGCGGAATCAGCCCCTCCACGTAGGTGCTGTGGGTGATGACCACCCGGCCCATCAGGCCCGCTCCAAAGGAGCCATGGTCAGGCCGGCTGCTCCCAGCTGCTGGTGGTAGAGCTCAGCCTGCTCCTGGGGGCCGCACCACACCACCGCCGAACCCTCCCCGTCTATGCGGTGGGCCAGCTCCCAGGCCTTATCAGCGAGCATGCCCGGGATGATGCGCACCAGTGATTCCACCACGTGCTGAAAGGTGTTGAAGTCGTCGTCAAGCACCACCACCTTGAAATCGGGGTATGGCTGGCGCAGGCGCAGTCGCTCCTGAACGGGGCTGGCGGAGGAAAGGACCACAACCACGGACTGCAACGACGAACACCTTTAGGGCTCCAGCCTAGGTAAAGTGCCTTCAACGACTGCAAGCTGCACCATGTTGATCTCTGCGGGTTGGGCCTCATTGGCTGCTCTTTTCAGCTTTTCCATCGCCATGGTGATTTGGGGTCGTCACGGCGACAACAGCATCAAGTTCTGACCTGGCTTTGACGATCCTCTGTGCCTGAGCTGAACCTCTCCGCCTCCCAGGTGCTTTCCGCAATCGCGGTGTTGCTTCTGATGTTTGTCAGCGGAGGCGTGATCTATCTCTCCATCATCGAGTGGAGCGATCGTCGCCGTCGCAACGCCCTTCAAACCAAGCGTCGCAAGTGAGCCAAGCCGGCTCTTCGCCACCATCCCCCACTCCCTCTGGGTTAGCGGATTGGGCCTGGCAGAGCGCCGCAGAGCTGCTGGTGCCACCCCCAGCTGGACCCTCTAGCCCTTCGGCAGCCCCCGACCTAGAGGCACTTGTTGAGGCCATTGACTCGGCCCAGCCGAAGCTGCCGCTCAGTGGTGATAGCGATAAGCACGAACCGGGCAGCTGGGATCCGGCTTTGCTTGCCTCCCTCGGTCTGACCCTGCTCAGCCGCACCGCTGATGCCGAGCAGGATGAATTGCTGCGCCGCGCTGCAGACGGCCTGCGCCAACAACTAGCGGGCAACATCGTCACCTACGTGGTGAACCGCAACCTCAACGTTTCAAACCACTGCGTCAAGCACTGCAGCTTCTGCGCCTTCCGCCGCGATGCTGGCGACCCCGGCGCCTACTGGCTTAGCGAAGCCGACCTGCAGCAAAAAGCCGCCGAGGCGCTTGAGGCTGGAGCCACAGAGCTCTGCATCCAGGGTGGACTCAACCCAGCCGCCACGGTGGCAGGCAGTCAGCTGGCCTATGCCGAACGGTTGCTTGGCCTGTTGCAGCAGGCAGCACCGGGGTTGCACCTTCATGCCTTTTCGCCCCAGGAGCTGCTTTATTTCGCCCAGCACGACAGGCTGCCCCTCGATCAGGTGCTGGCGCGGCTGCAAGCGGCTGGTCTGGGATCGGTGCCGGGTACGGCGGCCGAGGTGCTTAGTGAGCAGGTGCGGCAGGTGCTCTGTCCGGAGAAACTCACGGCCAGGGAGTGGGTGGCGGTGATGCTTCAGGTGCACCAGCACGGCTTGCCTGCCACCAGCACCCTTATGGCAGGCCACATCGAGTCCCCGGCAGACCTGGTGGCTCACCTGCTCACCCTGGTGGCGGTGCAGCGCTACGCCTTGCAGCATCAGCGCCAGGGTTTCACTGAGTTTGTGCTGCTGCCTTTTGTGGGCGCCTCGGCGCCAGCTGCCCTGCGCTCCCGGGTGCAACGGGACCAGCCCGACCCTGCAGCGATGTTGCGGCTCACGGCCCAGGCCCGGCTGTTACTGGGGCCCTGGTTTCGCTTCCACCAGCCCAGCTGGGTGAAGCTCACCCTCCCTGGAGCCACCGAGGCCCTGCGCTGGGGATGCAATGACCTGGGCGGCACCTTGATGGAGGAACACATCACCACGATGGCGGGTGCCAGCGGCGGCACCCGCCAGTCCCCCCAGGCGCTTGAGGCGGCTGCCCAGCGGCTTGGCCGTCCGGTGCGGCGCCGCACCACCCTCTACGGAGCTGTGGCGTGACCCGCTTGCGCTGGACCCTCACCCTGACTGTTCTGCTGCTGCTGCTTCCCGCTGGCTTGCTGCTGCGATCCCCCCGGCCCCGGGCCGAGGGCCTGGAGCGGTTGATTGGCCAGGCTGCCCTGCTGCAGAGCTTTCCCGCCGCCCCGGAGCGACCGGTGCCAGCCCTGTGGAGCCAGCGCCTCGGCGCTGCTCAGGCGCGTCAGATTTGGCGTCAGCAGCGCCGCTTCTGGTGGCAGTTCTGGGGGCGCGATGGCGATGGTGGCGCCTTTTTGGCCTATCAGTTTCAAGCAGGAAGCCCCCTGCCTCCCCATGGAATTCGGGTTGATGACCTCGTGGTCGTGGCAGCCGATCCCCTTGCCAAGCGGCTACTGCAAGACCAGCTCAAGTTGGCCCAACGTCAGCGCCGCGGTCTGGAGCAGCGCTGTCTGCAGCGGTTGCAGCAGGAGCAAGCGGTTTTCTGGGCCCCCCTTGGCCTCGGCGTGATGGCGGGCCCTGCAGCCCCTTTGCTGCAACGCTTCCAGGAGGGATGTTTGAGTCTCGAGCTCGAGGGGGCCAACCTGGGGCTCGCTGGAGAAGCAGCTGCCGCCAGCGGCCTGCTGGCCGCCCCAGGTCGTGCGGCGCGAGCTGTTGTCCCTCCCCCCCTGCCTTCAGAGTTGCTGCTGGAGTGGCGCGGTCCTGGCCTTGAGGGCTTATTGCAGGGGCTGTTGAGCCGCCAGCTGATCCGGGAACCGCTGTCGGCTCGCTACGGCATCGGTGATGCCCAAATAACCATGCTGCGTCGTGTGCCCTTTGTCTTGCGACTGCGCCCGCTGGCCCAGGGGCCCTTCCAGACAGGTCTGGAGCTGCAGTTGGCGGTCTCAGGGGATCGGCGTCCCTGGAACCAGATGCTTGCCGGGCTGGTTGAACCGCTGGAGACCCAGGGACTCGAGGCGACTCAATCTGGCTCCAAGGCCTTAGCCGCGACGCTTTGGCGCCAGCAGGATGGGCGAGTCGTGGGAGGTTGGCGCTGGGTGCTGGCTGGTTCAGGCAGCCCCCAGCTGCTGCTGTTCCTTGGCCCCGAACCACCTGCCGGATCTCCTGCAGCAGCCACGCCTGTGCTGAGCCAGCCCGGCCTCGGCGCTTCGATGCAGTTGCGGCTGCGGCCTGCAGCGCTTGCAGAGCGTGGCTTGCTGCCGCCCGAATTGCCCAAGCCCGTCCAACTAGCAAGCCAGCTCAGCCTGACGGCAGTGCCAGCTGCTCATGGCTCAGCCCTCAGCCAGCTGACTGGGCGGCTTCAGCTGCAATCTCGGTAGGTGCCTCGGTGGCTTCCTGTTGCTGCCGTTCCCGTTTACGGCGTTCAGCAGCAACGGTTTCCGCCATTAGCTCAACGGCCTGGGCCATTTTCTCGAGGTTGGTGGCATAGAGACTTAGGTCCTTGTCGAGTCGCTCGCGCAGCAAGCCCATGGCGCCGCCCAGATCGTGGGCATAGCTGCGCATGACGGAGGCATCCAAGGCGTCTGCGCCCTGCGCCTGCTCCAACAAGCTCAGCAGGCCTACGGCCATCAACCGTGAATAGTGGAAATCGGGGCGGCGGATGCCAGCAAGAGCTGCCGCAAGGGGTTCGGGTGCGCCCGAACCCTCCTGTTCGATCCACTGCTTCACCTGCTCGACGCTGTGGCTGCCCATGGCTGCCATGGCGCTGTCACGCTGCTGGCGCAACTGGTCGGCATCGAAGCCGGAAGCGGAACAAAGGGCCTGGAGCAGGGGGAGACGCTGGGCGTCAGGGCGATAGCCCCGGGCAAAACTGTCGAACACCTGGATCAGGCCGCAGGCAAACAGGGCATCACTGCGAAAGCCGGTTTGACGGCTGAGCAGGTGCAGCTCCACAAGCAGCTCATCCACCATGCGGCGATAGAGGGGCGCGATCACGTAGGGGAAGGCGCGATGAAACTCCCGCTTGCTGTCGGCAACGGTGAGGGCTGCACTCACGCTGGATTAGGCCAAGGTTGGTCGACCTTAGCCGCCCAGGCTCAGTAGGATCGGGACCACTTGCGAATGCAGCTCCATGATCCCGATCGTGATTGAAGAGTCGGGCCGGGGTGAGCGCGCATTTGACATCTATTCCCGGCTACTGCGGGAGCGCATCATCTTCTTGGGTGAACCGGTCACTGCTGAGTCGGCCAACCGGGTTGTGGCCCAGTTGCTTTTCCTAGAGGCAGAAGATCCCGAGAAGGATGTTTTCATGTACATCAATTCTCCGGGCGGATCGGTATACGACGGTCTGGGAATATTTGACACCATGCAGCACATCAAGCCAGATGTGCAAACCGTCTGCGTGGGTCTGGCCGCTTCGATGGGTGCCTTCCTGCTTTGCGCTGGCACCAAGGGCAAGCGCAGCAGCCTCACCCACTCGCGGATCATGATCCACCAGCCCTTGGGCGGCGCCCGCGGCCAGGCCAGCGACATCCGCATTCAGGCAAACGAAATCCTCTACTTGAAGCAGAAGCTCAACCAGGAGCTCAGCGATCGCACGGGCCAAGCCCTGCCCCGCATCGAGGAAGACACCGACCGCGACTTTTTCATGTCACCCGCGGAGGCTGTTGAGTACGGCTTAATTGACAAGGTCATTGAAAAGCGACCAGTGCGTCCCGTTTGAGGGACTGGCTGGCGTTCCTGGGCTATATCTGATTAATAGGTTTTATTAAAACGAGTAGCGCAAACTCAGCTGCACCCCATGGGCTTGCAAGGCCGCCTGGGTTCCTCCGATAGGGATCGTGGTGCCTGCTGGCAGAGTCGGTCGCGACAAGCCAGCCTGACCACTGCTGGTGCGCACATCCCCAAGGTCGCTAAAGCGATAGGCCAAGTCGAGATCTAGCCGAGTATTAAGGGGAATGCTGATGCCGGCGGTGAGTAGGTAGGCCAGATCGCTGGAGCTGCCATCGGGTGTGACCGTTGCAGCATTGGCAGCGATGCCAGGGAAGCTATAGCTAACGGAGCTAAGTCTGTTGCGGGCGACACCCAGGCCGGCGCCAAGGAAAGGGCGAACCCGGCCCACTTTGGGTAGATCCACATAGGCAACCCCAAAACCGGCCACTGAGGAGGCTGAGCCAGTCACCGGCTGGTTGGCCCCAGCACGGCCCAAGAAGTTGCTTTGGCCGCTGAACTCAAGCTCTGGCCGCCAGCTGAGCAGGGCTTCGGCCCGCAACCAGCTGTTGAAGCGATATCCCGCCGCTGCATCGATCACTGCTGCTGGCTCGAAGCTGCCTGAAGCTCCAAGGGCTTGCCCGTTATTGCCAGTGCCGCACCCAAACAGGGCAGGTGGCTGCTGGCTGGAACAGTTGTCGTCACTGAAACCGTTTGCCTTTGGCCAATCGCTGCCTGCCCCCAGGCGCACATAGGGGCCGGAAGCCAGCGGTGGGTTGGCGAGATTTACATCAATATCAGGCATTCCAGTCACTCGAATCGGGCAGAGCTTGCCAGGCGTCAATTTCCAAGGCGTAGGCCGCATGACGCTGGATCGCGTCATCCATGAACAAGGCTGCCCGGATCGGAATGTCTGGGCCCGTGAATGAATGCATGGCTATGCCGGCAGTGATGGTCCGTAGAGCTGCCAATTGCAGGTCGTACCTGGCCTCTTCAAGCGAGTAATCGCAAACTCCAAGCTTGAGTAGTTCTTGGTGCCAAGCAAGCAGCAGGTCTTCATGACGTCCAAGCCGCTGAGCCTGGGGCGTGCTGCCGCCAATCAAAAAGGCGATATCAATAGCGGCTAAACTACGGCTCGCCCAGGACCAATCAATTATCACTGACTCTGGATCTTCTACAGTATTGCCGAATAGCAAATTGTCGGCGCGCAGATCACCATGGACGAGGGTCCAAGGTCTGTCATTGAGAGCCTTGTCAATGTCAGAGCTTTGCTCCAGTACCGCGCGATATAACCGGCAAACATCCGTGCCGAAGCGTACGCCGTAGGTGGCAAAGAAATCATCAACGATTTCGGCTTTGGGGTCTGCAAACCAGAAGCCATGGTTTGGTAACCAGCTGTGTTGGTTCAAGGAAGGATCAAGCCAGAATTCAGCGTGGATAGCTGCCATGCGTTGAATCGTGGCCAAAGTTTCCTGGTAGCTGAGGCCGATGACTTGATCACCTGAACGTAGGTGGGTTAGATCTTCGATCAGCAACCAATATGGCTCAGAGGAATTGCTTGCAAAGACTGAGGGTTTGTGATTTTCTAATCTTGGCGTGCAGTGAGTGTAAACACCCACCTCACGACCAAAGGCATTATTCAGTCGGCTGAACTCATTGAAGTCCTTATTGGAGGTTTCACTTTTGAGAATTACGCTTGCTGGCCCTTCTTCAGGTGGATCACAGCTCAGCTCCAGGCGCCAAGTGGTCGATTGAAACCCCCTGCCCTCCCCCAGCAGCTTCGCTTCCAGGCTTTTGACATTGGTGCCGAGAGCTTCGCCGATCCACTGCGGTTCGGGCTGCTTTACCAGCATTTCAGGGGGATCGATGGCTGCCATACCAAGAAGTCCAATTGAGTGCGTGGTTTTGAACTTTAGTTGGGTTGGCGCCGTTTTCCTTAAGTGCCGGCCAGGCAGCAGAGGAGCAGGCAGCTTCGAACACGGGTTGGTTGACGGATCGGACAAGCGCGGCCAAGTTGGGGCGCACTTCAGAACTGCCGTATGTACGCCACCCTGCGCGAATACGAGGGAATTAAGGATCCAGCTCAGGCCACCCAGCCCTTGCTTGATGGGCTGCTAGCTGAAATGCAAGCACTGCCAGGTTTTATTGCTTACTACTTCGTGGACGTGGGTGAGGCCGGTGACCGGATGATCTCCCTCAGCGTGTTTGAGAGCAGTGAGGCAGCTGAGGAGTCGAATCGCGTGGCGGCGGGCTGGGTGGCTCGCTGGCTAGCGGAGCACCCACAAAGTGCACCCACGGCGAGTCGCGTAGATGCCGGTCCTGTGATGGCTAGTGCTACTGCTTGATCAGCCGGCCAGCAGGGGCGAGAAGCGCTCCTTCTCTGGAATTGCCGTGAATTCGGCCACGATGGCGCGGAATTCTTCGCCATCGAGGCTCTCTTTCTCGATCAGTAGCTCCACTACCCGATCCATGCAGGCGCGGTGCTCTGCCACCAACTTGACCGTGTCTGCATAGCAGCTGTGCACCATCTGGCGCACGGCATCATCGATCTTGCTGGCAAGGCGATCGGAGCCATCGCTGCGGGTCATCAGGTCGCGGCCCAGGAAAACCTCCTGGTTGCCTGCTTCAAAGGAGACCTGGCCTAGATCGCTCATGCCAAACCGGGTGACCATTTGGCGGGCAATCGAGGCGACCTGCTGGATGTCACCACCTGCACCAGTTGTGACCTCTGCGTGGCCGAAGACCACATCCTCGGCAGCCCGCCCGCCGAGGGCACCCATGATGCGAGCTCGGAGCTGGGCCCGGCTCACCAACATCTGCTCCTCGTCGGGGGAGAACCAGGTAAGTCCTTGGGCCTGCCCCCGTGGGATCAGGGTGACCTTCTGAACGGGGTCATGGGCCTGGACCAGTGTGCCCACAAGGGCATGGCCAACCTCGTGATATGCGATCAGGCGCTTGCTGCGCCCATCGGTGAGCGGCTTGCCCTCCATGCCGGCAATGATCCGATCGACGGCATCATCAATTTCGGCAAGTGAAGTTGCCTCCTTGCGGCGCCGGGCCGTGAGGATTGCCGCTTCATTGAGCAGATTGGCGAGATCGGCGCCGGAGAATCCTGGGGTACGGCGAGCAATCATTTCCAGGCTCACATCATCGGCCAGCTTTTTATCGCGGCTGTGCACCTTGAGCACAGACAGCCTCCCTTTGATGTCTGGCACATCAACTTGAACCTGGCGATCGAAACGACCTGGGCGCAGCAGGGCTGAATCGAGCACATCGGCTCGGTTTGTTGCGGCAATGATGATGATGCCGCTATTGCCTTCAAAGCCGTCCATCTCGGTGAGCAGCTGGTTGAGGGTTTGCTCCCTCTCGTCGTTACCGCCGCCGACACCAGCACCACGCTGGCGTCCCACCGCATCGATTTCGTCGATGAAGATCAAACAAGGGCTGTTTTCCTTAGCCCGCTTGAACAGGTCGCGAACCCGGCTGGCGCCCACGCCAACAAACATTTCAACGAATTCAGATCCTGAAAGCGAGAAGAAGGGAACTCCTGCTTCACCAGCAATTGCCTTAGCAAGCAGGGTTTTGCCGGTACCGGGAGGTCCTACCAGCAGCACACCTTTGGGAATCTTGGCGCCAACTGAAGTGAAGCGCTCGGGGGTTTTTAGGAAGGTGACAACCTCTTGGAGGTCCTGCTTGGCCTCTTCAACACCAGCCACGTCGTCAAATTTGACGCCTGTTTCAGCTTCCATTGCGAAACGGGCTTTGGTTTTGCCGAATTGCATCGCCTGACCGGGGCCCCCGGGCATGCCATTGCCGCGGCGTGAAAGGAAGATCAGCGAACCGATCAGCAGCAATGGGAAGAGCAGATTGCCGAGCAATCCAAGAGCTGGTGGAGCGGTTTTGGGTGGATGGATATCGAAGCTGATGCCCTGCTCTTTGAGCTTGTTGACCAGCTCTGGAGCAACACCGGGCAGGTCTACGCGCAGACGCTGCACCCGATTGTCGAGGTCAGGATCCACAGCCTCGATAACTGCACTGCGACCGCCGTCGAAGATATCGACCGCCGTTACCCGGCCCGCGTCGACGTAATCGAGGAAGCGGCCGTAGCTCATGCGGGCTACGGCCGCATTGCGGGGAGCAACCGTGGCGCCTTCGGGTTTGAAACGGGCCGTGCCGCCGTTACCAAGCAGCTGCCAGCCGAGGAATGCGACCACTGCAAGGGGCAGCAGCCAGAGGGCAATCAGACGCCAGCGCTGGTTCATAGCTGAGACACTTTGTTGACAAGTGTAACGGCGCCAGGCCCCCTCCCCGAGCCGAGCTTCAGCTAGCCGTTGCCCAGGGCAGCACTTCGAATTGGGCCGCTTGAGCTGGTAGGGACGGTGGATCGTTGATCAGATCGCCGGAGTTAACGGTCTCCACCAATTCGGGCCCACCGCGGCCGTGGGTCCAGATCTTCACCACGCTGCTTGGTGGGCACTGGAAGCTGAGCAGCTCGAAGGGAAACACCACTCGTTCGAGGAAGAACTGCTCGGGACCGATGCAGCGCAGGATCACCATCCGATCGCTGGTATTGCGGTAACTGCATGCCAATTGGGCCACGACTGAATCCCGATTTCTCCACCCATAAAGCCACTGGCTTGAGTGCGGGTTTAGTGACGGACGCCACTGTTTTCGGTTTTTAATGGTTTTTCCTGGTTTCGTCCTGTCGCTGCCGGCTCACCAGACCGGTTCAAAGGCTGCGCAAGGCAACGATTGGGTCGAGGCGCGCAGCCCGGCGGGCGGGCACTACGCCGAAGAAAAGGCCAATCGAACCGGATAGCCCCACCGTGACCAGCACCGTGGCCGCCCCAATCGATGCCGGTAGGGGTGTCAGAACGCCGACCACAGCCACCGTGCCAATGCCCACGGCGCTGCCGATCACGCCCCCCAGGCTGGCCAGCACCAGCGACTCCACCAGAAACTGCAGCAGCACATCGCCGCTGCGGGCGCCGAGGGCTTTGCGCAGGCCGATCTCCTCGGTGCGCTCACTCACCGACACCAACATGATGTTCATGATGCCGATGCCGCCAACCAGCAGCGACACGGCGCCGATGGCAGCCAGCATCAAGGTGAGGCCACCAGTGATCGTGCTCACAATCGTGAGGGCATCTTTCTGGGAGCGCACGGCAAAATCGTCTTCCCGCAGGATCCGGTGCCGCTGGCGCAGCAGGTTGGTTATCTGAAAGCTCGCGGCCCCCGTGCTCTGCTCGTCGCGGGCTTCGACGCTGATGAAATTAAGACTGACCCCGTAGGTGGGGTCGCGTCCTGAAAGCTTGCTCACCATGGTGCTGAGTGGCACATAGGCGTTCTCGTCTTGGTTTTGACCAAATACGGCGCCCTTGGGTTCAAGAACGCCTATCACTTCGAACAGCTGGTTGCGAATACGCAGCTGGCGCCCCACTGGCGCCTTGCCTGGAAACATCTTTGTGCCCAAGTCGGGCCCCACCACGGTGACATTGCGAGCGCCGTTGAGATCGCTGGCGGTGAAGAAGCGCCCCTGGGCAATCTCAAATTGACGAACCGGCAGAAACTCCGGTGTAACACCGAAAATTGACGTGCTGCTGCTCAGGCCCCCCGCCTGAACCACCCCGCTCAAGGTGATCTGGGGGGCTATTCGCTTGACGCTTGGTACCTGCTCGCCGATAGCGACTGCGTCTTCAAGCACGAGGTTTTTAGGGAAGTCGATGCCCTGGCGCCGGGTGTCGTTGCTGCCAGGCACTACAAACAGCACGTTGGCGCCGAGATTGCTTAGCTGCCCTTCGGCCAGGTTCTGGGCGCCTCGCCCCACCCCCACCAAGGTGATCACGGAGGCATTGCCGATGACGATGCCGAGCATGGTCAGCAAACTGCGCAGCCGATTGGAGCGCAGGGTGCTCAGGGCCATGCCGACGGTTTCCCGCATGGGGAGCTTGGTTGGCATGGCTGCGGTGGGGGCGGCTGGCCTTAAACGATGGCTGGTCTGTCGTCAGCGTCGTGGCTGCGGGCGCCCCGATGCACCTCGCCGCGCTGCAGATCCAGGGTCACAATTTCCCCCTGACGCAGGTTTGCGATCGCGTTACAGACACCCACAATCGTTGGTACGCCAGTGCGCTCGGCGATCAAGGCGGCATGGCTCTCGAGGCCACCGGCTTCCGTAACTACCCCTTTGGCTTTGCGAATCGCCTCGACGTAATCGGCGCAGGTTTCATGCACCACCAGTATTTCGCCAGATTGGATTGCCGCCGCTGCCTCTGGACTATCAACCAGGCGAACTCGACCGCTCACGGATCCAGTGCCGACGCCGGTTCCCTTAGAGAGCACCGCGGAGACGATGCCCACCTTGATGAAGTCGGTGGAGCCGCTGATTCCCGAGAGGGTGCCGGCTGTTTGAACGACTAGGTCACCATCGCGAAGAAAGCCCAGCTCGCGTGCCATGCCCATGGCCAGGCTGAAGGTGCTGGTGGAGGAGCTCTGCTCCTCCACTACCAAGGGGTTGACGCCCCAGCAAAGCTGCAGCTGCCGGGCCACATTCACCTCGCTGGTGATCGCCAAAATTGGGGTACTGGGGCGGAACTTGCTGACATTGCGAGCCGTAGAGCCCCCCTTGGTGAGCGGCAAAATTGCGGCCGCATTCAGCTGGCGAGCAATGCTGCTCACCGCCTGGCAGATGGCATTGGGGATGGTGGTTGCCATGTGGCTATCGAGCACCCGGCGGGGGTAATCCCGCTCGATGCGCCGGGCGATTATGGCCATGGTGGCCACCGCTTCCACGGGGAAATCGCCCACAGCGCTCTCATTGGAGAGCATCACGGCATCGGTGCCATCAAGGATGGCGTTGGCTACGTCGCTCACCTCGGCCCGGGTTGGCCTGGGGCAGCTCACCATTGAATCGAGCATCTGGGTGGCAGTGATCACCGGGATGCCGAGACTGTTGGCCTTGCGAATCAGCTCCTTCTGCAACAGGGGAACTTCTTCGGCGGGCATCTCAACGCCAAGGTCGCCCCGAGCCACCATCACCCCGTCGCAGAGGGGCAGGATGTCGTCGATCTGATCGATGGCCTCAAACTTTTCGATCTTGGCCACCACGGGGGTTTCGTGGCCATGGCTGCGGATCAGTTCGCGGATCTCGCGCATGTCTGAGGGGTTGCGCACAAAGCTGAGGGCCACCCAATCAACCCCCTGCTTCAGCCCAAAGGCCAGATCAATGCGGTCTTTCTCGGTGAGGGCACGGATAGAGAGCTGCACATCGGGAAAATTCACCCCCTTGTTGTTTGAGAGCACTCCACCAACGGTGACGCTGCAGAACAGGGTCTGCTCGGGCTTGTCGACGCTGTCGACCACCATCTCCACCCGACCGTCATCCAGCAGGATGCGACTGCCTGGCACCACCTCATCTGCCAGAGATGCGTAGGTGACGGTGGCAATCTTCTGATTGCAGGCCACATTCCTGGATGTGAGGGTGAAGTGATCGCCCTTGGCCAGGGTGATCGGCCCATCGGCAAAGCGGCCCAAACGAATTTTGGGACCCTGTAGGTCTTGAAGGATGCCGAGCTCAATGCCCAGCTCCTTTGACACCTGGCGAATCGTGGCGATGCGAGCCGCATGCTCGCTGTGGTCGCCGTGAGAAAAATTGAGTCGGAAAGTAGTGGCGCCGGCGGCAACCAACTCGCGCAGACGTTCGGCGGATTCCGTGGCAGGCCCGATCGTGGCCACGATCTTGGTGCGACGCATGAGATCGGGCTGGGGCATGAAACGCCAACAGACGACTGGAAACTACCATCCAGGCCTGCAATGGGCTGTCGTTAGTGGATTTTCAGCATTACCAAGAGGGTTGCCGCGCCACGGCCCGCTACCCAGATGCCGGCGCCAACCCCATCTATCCCACCCTGGGGCTGTGCGGTGAGGCTGGCGAGGTGGCCGACAAGGTCAAAAAAGTGCTGCGCGACCGTCAGGGCAATTTTTCGCCTGAGGTGATTGCAGACCTGCAGCTCGAGCTTGGTGATGTGCTCTGGTACGTGGCCCAGCTCGCTACAGAACTTGGCCTGGAGCTAGAGCAAATTGCCCAGGCCAACCTCGACAAACTGGCCAGCCGCGCCGCCCGTAACGTGATTGGAGGCAGTGGTGACAGGCGTTGAGTAAGCAAGGTTTTGAGCTTGGGCCACGGCATGAGCTCGCAAAGTGGCTGGCGCGGTTGCTCGCTCTCCTAGTCATTGGTGCGCTGGTGCTGCCAGCTCCTGCCTGGGCAGCAGATCTCCAGGTATCTGAGCTGAGCATCGAACCCTGCCCCGCCGAGGACATCGGTGCCCAGCCAGAATTGCGGCGCCCGGCTGGTGCCAGCTGCTACGCCCTGCGCGGCAGCGTGGTGAATCCCACCCGCAAGCCCGTTGTTGACACCGACGTATTTGCCCTGATCGTTGATTCAAGTGGCGAGCCGGTGCTGCAAAACCGCACCCGGGTGGGTTCGATCGGTGATGTGCCACCTGGCACCTCTGCCTTTGCCCTGCGCCTATCGGTGCCGGCTGGCACCCCTGGACCACTCAGCTTCCGCAATGTCAAGGCAAGGGGTTTCAGCGCTCCTGTGCGCAGCCGTGCTGGTGTGGATGACGAGCTGCTGCCCCTTGAACAGGCATTAGCTGATCAGTAACCAGCTCCGAGCACCGAAACGCTGGCGCCTTCGAGCAGGCTCTGCACCAGTTGCAGGGCAATGAAGGCCACGATCGCCGAAAGGTCCAGGCCGCCTAGGGGCGGAATCAGGCCGCGGAAGGCATTCAGGTAGGGATCGGTGATCGAGCTCACCGTCGAAAGCACGGGGTTGCTCCAGTCGAGATTGGGAAACCAGCTCAGCAACACCCGCACTAGCAACACCAGGGTGTAGATGCTGAGGGTCTGGGCCAGAACCTGCAGCAGGAAACTCAGGGCGTCCATGGAATTTTGTTAGTGGGCCAACTCTAGGCAGCTTGCTTCCAGAGGTCAGCCTCAGCTTTGATGGCGAAGGTGCGGTGGAACTTCTCGCTGAGGGTGAGCCAGTAGGAGCGGCCCTCGCTTTGGCGCTTGCGCTCGATGAAATTTTGGGCCAGTAGCTCCTTGACGTGGTCGTAGGCGCCGGAGCCGCGCAACTCGACTAGATCCGATTGCAAGATCCGCTTTTTTAAGGCAATCGTGGCCAGGGTGCGTAGGGCGGCCGTGGATAGGTCCACGGGCAGGAGGTTTTGAACCAGGTCGGCCAGCCCATCGCGCAGCTGCAGGCTGTAGCGGTTGCCCTCCTGGCGCACTTCCAAGGCCGTATCCCGGTGGGCGTAGTCGGTGATCAAGGTGATCAAGCCAAGCTCCGCTTCCTCTCGGCTAACCGCAGCGATCTCAGCCAGCTCTGCCAGGCTGAGGGGCCGGCCTTTCAAGTAGAGGATCGCCTCCATCCGGGCGGGCAGGGATAGGCCCTGAATCAGCCCCGTGCTTTGCATGGCCGCAGGTTACCGCAGCTTTTTTGGCTCATGCCAGGGCTGGCAGGGGCGCTGAGCTGGGGCCTAAAAACAGTTTGTAGGCAGGGTTGGCCGATTCGTCCCAGTGCTGATAGCCCAGGCCATCGAGGAACTCCTGCCAGGCGGGTCTGTCAGCGCGAGGCACCTGCACCCCCACCACGATCCGCCCCACGTCGGCGCCGTGGTTGCGGTAGTGAAAGATGCTGATGTTCCAGTTTGCGTGTAAGGCGTTTACGAACGCCATCAGGGCGCCTGGTTTTTCGGGGAACTCGAAGCGATAGAGCAGCTCTTCGCCATGAGCGAGAGCCGGGCCGGCGCTGGCGGGCAGGCGGCCGCCCACCATGTGACGCAGGTGCAGCTTGGCCAGCTCGTTGTTGGAGAGGTCGAGGCAGGGGAAGCCGGCGTTCTGCACGTCGTTGATCAGTTGCTGCTCGTCGGCTGTGCCACTGGTTTGCACCCCTACAAAAATGTGAGCAACCCTGGGATCGGCAAGCCGGTAGCTGAACTCGCTGAGGCTGCGCTGGCCCAGCACGCCACAGAAGCGCCGCAGGCTGCCGGTCTGCTCGGGGATTTCCACCGCCAGCATCGCTTCGCGGTCTTCGCCGATCTCAGTGCGCTCGGCCACGAAGCGCAGCCGGTCGAAGTTCATGTTGGCGCCGCAGGCAACCGCCACCAAGGTTTGGCCGTGCAAGCCCTGTTGCACCACATCGCGCTTCATGCCTGCTACGGCGAGGGCGCCGGCTGGCTCCAGGATCGATCTCGTGTCTTCGAACACGTCCTTGATGGCCGCGCAGATGGCGTCGGTGTCGACTGTCACCATGCGATCCACCGTTTGCTTCGCCAATTCAAAAGTGAGCTCACCGACGCGGCGCACCGCCACGCCATCGGCGAAAAGGCCCACCTGCTCAAGCTGCACCCGCTCCCCGGCGGCTAGGGAGCGGGTCATGGCATCGGCGTCCACCGGCTCAACGCCAACGATCTGAACTTGGGGCCAGAGGGTTTTGACGTAGGCCCCAATGCCGGCGATTAAGCCGCCACCGCCTACGGCCACATAAATAACGTCAGGCGGCGAGGAGCACTGGCGCAGGATCTCCAACCCGATCGTGCCTTGACCGGCGATCACATCGGGATCGTCAAAGGGATGGATGAAGCTGAGCCCCCGCTCAAGGCCCAGGCGCGTGGCTTCCGTGCAAGCGGCGTCGTAGTTGTCGCCATGCAGCACCACCTCGGCGCCCCGGGCCGCCACCGCTTTCACCTTCATCTCCGGTGTGGTGACAGGCATCACAATCACGGCCCTGCAGCCCAACTTCTGGGCGGCTAGCGCCACTCCCTGGGCATGGTTGCCGGCGCTGGCGGCGATCACGCCCCTCTCCAGCTCGGCAGGCGAGAGGCCGGCCATTTTGTTGTAGGCGCCGCGCAGCTTGAAGCTGAACACGGGCTGCAGATCCTCACGCTTCAGCAGCACCCGGTTGTGCAGGCGCGCCGAGAGATTTGGCGCAGGATCGAGTGGCGACTCAATGGCCACGTCGTAGACCCGCGCCCGCAGGATCCGTTGCAGATAGCTCTCAGGGGCCTCGCTCATCCCACCAGTGTCGCAATCCGCACCCCTGGGCGGAAGCCAAGGCCTAGATTGCACCCCACCTCCAGGGTTGTGCATGCATCTCAGCGAGCTGAGTCACCCGAATCAGCTGCACGGCCTGAGCACGGCAGAGCTTGAAGCCATTGCCCGCCAGATTCGTGAGCGCCATCTGGAGGTGGTGAGCACCAGCGGCGGGCACCTAGGCCCTGGGCTGGGAGTGGTGGAGCTGACCCTCGCCCTCTATCAAACCCTCGATCTCGACCACGACAAAGTGGTGTGGGACGTGGGTCACCAGGCATATCCCCACAAGTTGATAACTGGCCGTTACAAGGATTTCGACAGCCTGCGCCAGAAGAACGGGGTGGCCGGCTATCTCAAGCGCAGCGAGAGCCGTTTTGACCATTTCGGTGCCGGACACGCCAGCACCTCGATTTCGGCGGCCCTAGGCATGGCCTTGGCCCGCGATCGCCGCGTGGAAGACTTCAAATGTGTGGCGGTGATCGGCGATGGCGCCCTCACTGGTGGCATGGCTCTAGAGGCGATTAACCACGCCGGCCACCTGCCGAAAACCAAGCTGCTGGTAGTGCTGAACGACAACGACATGTCTATCAGCCCTCCGGTGGGGGCCCTTTCCACCTACCTCAACCGCATGCGGCTGAGCCCACCCCTGCAATTTCTACAGGGCAATGCCGAGGAGGCGATCAAGCAACTGCCCTTCCTGCACGGTGAGCTGCCCAACGAGCTCAAGACGCTCAAAGAGAGCATGAAGCGTTTGGCGGTGCCCAAGGTGGGTGCGGTGTTTGAGGAGCTGGGCTTCACCTACATCGGCCCCATCGATGGCCACGACATCGCCGGCATGGTGCGCACCTTTGAACAGGCCCACCGCACCGAGGGGCCTGTGCTGGTGCATGTGGCCACCACCAAGGGCAAGGGCTACGCCTACGCCGAGGCCGATCAGGTGGGCTATCACGCCCAGAGCGCCTTTGATCTGGCCACTGGCAAGGCCTATCCCTCCAGCAAGCCGAAGCCGCCCAGCTACAGCAAGGTGTTTGGCCAGACACTGGTGAAGCTCTGCGAACAGGACCCCACCGTGGTGGGTATTACCGCTGCCATGGCCACCGGCACCGGCCTTGATCTGCTGGAGAAGGCCCTACCCAATCAATATTTTGATGTGGGCATCGCCGAGCAGCACGCTGTGACCATGGCGGCTGGCATGGCCTGCGAAGGGCTCAAGCCAGTGCTGGCGATTTACAGCACCTTCCTGCAGCGCGCCTACGACCAGTTGATTCACGACGTCGGCATCCAGAACCTGCCGGTCACTTTTGTGCTGGATCGGGCCGGCATCGTTGGCGCCGACGGCCCTACCCACCAGGGTCAATACGACATCAGCTACTTCCGCTCTGTCCCCAATTTCACGGTGATGGCCCCGAAGGATGAGGCTGAGCTGCAGCGCATGCTGGTGACCTCAATTCATCACAGCGGCCCCTGCGCCCTGCGCATTCCCCGCGGCGAAGGCGAGGGGGTTCCTTTGGCCGAAGAAGGTTTTGAGCCCTTAGAGATCGGCAGGGGCGAGCTGCTCACCGACGGCGACGACCTGCTGATCGTGGCCTACGGCGCCATGGTGGCCCCGGCGATGGCTACGGCCGGACTGCTGCAGGAAAAGGGTCTGCGGGCGGCCGTGATCAATGCCCGCTACCTGCGGCCCCTAG
>NZ_JAGQCO010000021.1:0-42671 GCF_024346235.1 Cyanobium sp. BA5m-21 | reverse complement strand
CTGGAGAGGTGGCTGAGTGGTTGAAAGCGGCTCCCTGCTAAGGAGTTACAGGAGGCAACTCTTGTCGAGGGTTCGAATCCCTCCCTCTCCGTTTTAAGCAGGATTCACGGCGAGTCACCACGGCCGCGAGTCCCGCTTGCGACTGACATTGGTGAGTCAGTGATTTTCCACTAGTGCGACCCAGTACCCGCCCATGGGTGTTGGAAGTGGTGTTAGGTGCCCAGTCTTGTGGTGTTGGATGCCCGAATTGCGGAAAGGCAGCCCAGCACTGGATAGCAGCGGGTATGAGCGATGGTTCCACGCCACCTCACCCAGGGAGACCCATACCTGACGCTGTTTAAGAGAAAAGTGGGGCGTGAGCGACGGGGACGCAATCTCCGCCCACTTCCTCGACCTATGGACGGGTCGAACGCCGCCATAGGCAATTATTTGAGTTAGGCACTGGTATTGGGCGCGAGCAGCAGCAAGGTTTGTTCACAAAAAAATCCCTGGCGTGTTCGACTCCGCCAGGGATACGCTTCCCGTCGCTCATCACGACTAACTAACGCTACTAGGTACTTACGCTCAGGCCATGGAGTGATTACCTCAGGTGTTCATGCAGACACGCTCAAGGAACTCCCATTGCTCAGAGGGGGCACCAGGTGGCCCAGGGAGAGCAGCAGCAATAGCAGAAAAGCGGATACACCTGCACCATTCGCGCTGGGGGCATGAGTCCAAGGAGTCCCATAGCACCAAGGCAGTCGCCAACAGCCGAAAGCACCCGTACCCTGCTCACAAGCCCCAACAAGACCAGATGAAGCGCCTGCTGCTACTCGCCCTGACCGCTGCGACGCTGCTGATGGGCACAACTGCCAGCGCCCACTGCGACCAGAAGCACGGGCACCAGGAAACCTCGACCCAAAGCGACAAGCAGTGATATTTCAGCCCCTATCGATGCTGGTGCTCTAGTTGGTCTTTGCCGTCGCAGCAGGAATCAAGTTCTGGCGCCTGGCGGCTCAGCTTAGAAAATGCCCTGAGGGCACGAGCAAGAGCACAGAGGAGTTCCGAAAGACCCTTGAACGCATCTGGGCGAAGAATCAGCAACGGGCGCAATGGAGCACCTGAACTGGGGATACATCCAACTGGGCCTAGTCGCCCTGATCTTTGGCGGTCTTCAGGTGTGGTGGATTAGCAGCGTCTTTTGGAGGCGCGACCTGGCACGTCCACAAAGCGGTGGAGAGTTCCGCAAATCACTGGAACGGATCTGGAAGAAGGAACAGCGGCAGGGGTAGCGGCGCAATGGTTGCGTATCTATGAAGTTGCCAAAACAACCGTCTGCAACAACTGCGACACTTCAATCAAACTCGTCCCAAAGCACTTCTTCCACTACGACGCGAAGCTGGCGACTGGGGGCGCTGGCGACTAGGCGGAGGGTCTCAGGAAAGCAGACAACGACGACAGCACAAACTTTTGCCATAGAACCCTATAAATGTTATAATTTGCAACTATTAAATCTTCTTAAGTGCTAAATTAAAAATTCAGAATTTAGCGACTTTTATGGGTTTTGAATTTGGCGATCCAGATATTTTTGATAAGATTTATGAGAATTCATACTGGGGCAAGGGGTCAGGGGGCGGAAGCTCCCCTGAAGCAACTCAACCCTACAAGATATTCCTAGAAGACTTTATTCGTCAACACGATATTAAATCAGTCGTTGACCTTGGTTGCGGCGACTGGCAGTTTTCTCAATTTCTAGACTTTAGCAGCGCAACATATATTGGCATCGATGCATCTAAAAATGTAATCACAAATAATCAGAGGTCGTTTTCGCGACCAGGGGTTTCCTTTGCCAATCTTCCAGAGGATTACAATGAACTTCCCTCCGCCGAACTGTTAGTTTGCAAAGACGTTCTAATGCATTTAAGCACGAAGGAAGTTCAAGATATTTTGTCAATTCTTCCAAACTTTAAATATGCATTAATCACTAATGACATTCCATGCGTATCCGCATTCGGGAAAATTCTTCTAAAGCTGCGAAGTCCTTTTTCACCAGTAAACAACAGAGAAATAAAGACGGGAGACTATAGGACTCTTGACCCGACTGAACACCCATTCAACCTAAGGCTGAAAAAAGTATTTGAGTGGAAAGGCAGCAATCTAATCCTTGGCAAAGATTGTGGCTGGACAAAGCGAACTTATTTGCATCAGTAATGCCAAGACGTGGAATTGCAGAGTCCAGGAGCTCATTGAGTCCCTTGCCGCCAAGACAGCCGCCAATAGCAGAAAGCATCCATACCCTGCTAACAAGACCGAACAAGACCTAATGAAGCACCTGTTGCTCCTTGGCGCACTGATGCTGCCTCATGGTTCTACCCACGCGCAAGCACAGAAGATCAAATGCCCTGGCGATAATACGGTAGAGATGCGCCACTGCGCTGGTCAGTCCTGGGAGCAATCCACAGACCAGTTGAAGCAAAAGCTGCCCAGGCAGATGCTCCAACAGTGGCAGGACACCACCCGAGCGATCTGCGCCCACGCCTATGCCCCCTACAAGGACGGCACCATCTACCCGCAGTTGGTGGTGGGATGCGATGACCACCTAAATCGGGCACTGCTGAAAGAGTTACACCCGCTGAACAACCAGGGAGATGCTGATAGGGCGCCGTGACGACTGCAAGGGCTCAGCGCTGGTATTGACCTGCTGCCAGCGCCCTGAATTTGCAAGTTCTATGTAGTGTTGGAAATAGTGTTGGGATTGGTGTTGGAAATAGCATTGGAATCCGCCGCCTCCAATGGGAAGCGTTGTCTCTTCCCGTGTCACCACTTCGCTCTGAGAGTCACAACGAGGGCCTCCCTCTCCGTTGTCAAGCCCGAATGCTTATTTACGGCTGGCTGCGGCCAGCCGGGTAGCTATCTCGGGTAGGAGCTTGTGATCCTGTGCGCAGGCCTGGCCCTCAGAAAAAATAACCAGCAAGAAAGGCGCAGCTTTTGGCATAGAACCCTCAGCTGACGGCTCCACGTAGGCAGCATCGTGCCGGGCCTGGCTCATCCAGCCCGCCTTGCTCCAGAGGCGAGAGCCAAGAGGCAAACCCTCACCTATGAAGCCATCCACCTGGTTTTCTGGATCCGCAAGCCTCAAGGCCGGATCCAGGCTGCGCGCCAGCAGAGCTGCCATCCGGGCACAAGCCGGCGGCGAGACCAGGGCCGACGCCAGCACGGCCTGCAACAGACGGGCTACAGCGTCGGTACTGAGGCGATTGCGGTTTTCCAGCTCGGTGCCGTAATAGACCCGCTCGCGCCCGTAGGGACCATCACCCCAGGTTTTTTGGCAAGCATTACAGCCTTGCAGCTCCGGCCAGCCAAGCTCGCTCAGCCAGCCATTGACAAGCTGACGCTGCTCCACCCAGTGGGCCATGCGCTCGGGGGGCAAAGAAGGGCCGCTGGTGGTGCCACTAAGCAAATCCACCACTAGGGAGGTGGCGTCGTTGCTGGAGTCGCGAATCATGTCTGAAAGGGCACGCCGCAGCTCGGGCGTATCCGCAAGCAAGTCAGCCTGGCGCCAGGCCTCGGCCGCCACCAGGTACACCAGCTTCACCACGCTGGCTGGGTAGCGAGGACGATCCCCAGCCCAGCTCGCCCCCTGCACCGGCTGGGCCCAGAACAGATCGGGATCCAGATCGGCAGCTCGGCCAAGCAAGGGCTGGTCGTAGCGAAGCCAGGTAATGGAAAGGTGCTGGGCTAAGCCAGGCCGCCCCTCCAGCTCAAGAGCCCGCACCAGATCGGCCAGGATCTGAGCCATGGCTGGATCGGGGCTGTAAAAAGCCATCACCGCCGGCCAACGTTGTGGCGAGATTAGCTGTGCTGACAGTAGACACCTTCAACCCTGCCCAGCTGGCTGCCGGCACCCCAGCCGCGCCGGAATGGCTCATTCCAGGCACGAACTGGCAGCTCACTGGCAGCGTCGACCTCTACAACCAGGCCCGCGGTGAGGGGCTAGCCAGCCAGGCCTGGACTGGCCGCCACCTGCAAATCCTGACCAGTCCGGCAGCTAAAGGGCCAGGAATGCGCCTACGGGTACGACTCCTCGACGATGGCTACCCAGGCTGGCTTGAACCCGATGCCCTGCTAGGGCGAGCAGTGGCGTGCTCCCCGCCCCAGCCGCAACTCCTGCAGCGCTGCAGCATTGTCCAGCGGATGGAGCAGGTGCTGAGCTTCGCGCAGGCCGCCCAGCGCGTAGCCAACACCTACCTGTGGGGCGGCAGCCTGGGCCCCAACTACGACTGCTCCGGTCTGATGCAGCGGGCCTATGCCAGAGCTGGCATCTGGATTCCGCGCGATGCCTACCTGCAGGAGCGGTTCTGTCAGCCTGTGGCGGTGCACCCGGGTCAGGTGCAGTTGCTGGAGCCTGGCGACCTGATCTTTTTTGGCACACCCCAGCGCTGCAGCCACGTGGGGCTGCACCTAGGTGGCGGCCGCTATTTACACAGCTCCGGCGTCGCCCACGGCCGCAACGGCATCGGCATCGACGACCTGGCGCCCCAAAACCCCGACCCGGTGGCGCGCCACTACCGACTGGAACTGCGGGGAGCGGGGCGGGTAATGCACAGCCATAACGGCAGTCCCCTACCCACCTAGGGTCGACGCCAAAGGCTGACAAAGACATGCAGCAAACGAGGGAAGGCCAGGCCGAGCTTTCCGTAGTGGTGCCCCTCTACAACGAGGAGGAGAGCCTGCCCCAGTTGGTGGAGCAGTTGCTGGCGGCACTGCGACCGCTGCAGCTGGGCTTTGAGTTGGTCATGGTAGACGACGGATCCAGGGACGACACAGCGAAGGTGCTCAGCCAGCTGGCCGCCACGGTTCCGGAGCTGGTGGCCGTGCTGCTGCGCCGCAACTACGGCCAGACGGCGGCAATGGCGGCCGGCTTTGACGCCAGCGGCGGGGCGGTGATCGTGACCCTCGATGGCGATCTGCAGAACGACCCCGCCGATATCCCCCTACTGCTAGCTGAGCTCGACCAAGGCTTCGACCTGGTAAGCGGCTGGCGCCACCAGCGCCAGGATGCGGCCATGCAACGGCTACTGCCCAGCCGCATCGCCAACAGCCTGATTGCCCGGGTAACTGGGGTGCGACTCCACGACTACGGCTGCTCCCTCAAGGCTTATCGGCGCGAGGTGGTGAGTGACCTCAACCTCTACGGCGAACTACACCGCTTCCTGCCTGCCCTGGCCTTCATCGAAGGTGCCCGGATCAGCGAGGTGAAAGTAAACCACCATCCCCGGCGTTATGGGGAAAGCAAATACGGACTCGACCGCACCTTCCGGGTACTGATGGACCTGCTGACGGTCTGGTTCATGAAGCGCTTTCTGACCAGACCGATGCACGTCTTCGGCTTGGGCGGCCTGGCCGCCATGGGCGCAGGGCTGCTAATCGGCATCTGGCTTGTAGGCGAGAAACTACTGCTTGGCTCAGACATCGGCGATCGCCCCCTACTGCTGATGGCCCTACTGAGTTTTCTGACGGGGGTGCAGCTTTTCTGCTTTGGCCTGCTGGCCGAACTGCAGATGCGCACATACCACGAAAGTCAGGGACGACCGATCTACCGGGTGCGCGGCATCGTGCGCGGATCCGACAGCTGAGAGGCGGGGCAAAGGGATTGAATTTTTATGTCGCCCTAGCCGGCCCCACAAGCTGCCACGGGTGGGCTTCGTACAGTATTAACGGTTGCTATTGGCCCGCGCCATGACTGGAGAATTTGCTGCCGCTTGGTTGCCCTCGGTGTTAGTCCCACTTGTTGGAATCCTCGGCCCAGCCGTGGCCATGGCCTTGCTTTTCAACGTAATCGAAGCCCGCGACTGAGCCCGACCCAAGCCGTCGCTCAGCCTCACCGCCTACCCCCGCCACCATGACCGTGACCCCCGTGGCCGACCCCTGCGTCGGCAATCTGGCAACCCCCGTCAACAGCAGCTATTTCAGCCGGGCCTTCATCAATGCCCTGCCCGCCTACCGCCCCTCCCTATCTCCGAACCGTCGTGGTTTGGAAGTGGGCATGGCCCATGGCTTCTTTCTCTACGGACCCTTCGCCGTCTGTGGTCCCCTGCGGCTCACCGAGTACGCCAGCACCGCTGGTTTACTCGCCGCCATTGGACTGGTGTCGATCTTGACCGTATGTCTCTCGATCTACGGCACCGCTGGCAACGGACCCAACATCCAGCCGGCTGACGCCACCATCGACAACCCGCCCGCAGACCTGTTCACCAAGGCTGGCTGGGCAGAATTCGCCAGTGGTTTCTGGCTGGGTGGCTGCGGTGGCGCCGCCTTTGCCTGGTTCCTAGCCGGCACTGCGATCGTTGCCCCACTGGTCAATATCGCTGGCGGCGTCTGGAGCGTCAACTGAATCCCAAGCGGTTTTCCAATCCCCTGAAAGCTCCGCTAAGGCGGGGCTTTTTTATTGGGCGTTTTTATTGAACCTTTACTGGGCCTTTGATTGGGCTGATCTTGTCTGGGGGCAGCCCGATAGACAGTGGCTGCTGGGCCACAAGCCAAGCCTTCGGGGCAAGAACTATTCCCTTAGGGGGAAAGAGCCGGGGGGTGCGGTGAGGGGCAAGTTAACCAACAAACAATGGTCAATAAAACAATGGACAATAAAAAACCCCAGCTTGCGCCGGGGTTAATTCGTCCCTCGAGGGAGCAAGTAGGCCGCAGTTAGCCGAACTTGCCAGAGGTAGAAGCAATCAGGAAGGCGGCATACGTGAGTATGTAGCCGATCGTGAAGTGAGCAAGACCCACAACACGAGCCTGGACGATCGAAAGAGCGACAGGCTTATCGCGCCAGCCAACGAGGTTGGCGAGCGGGGTGCGCTGATGAGCCCAGACGATGGTCTCGATCAGTTCCTGCCAATAGCCGCGCCAGGAGATCAGGAACATGAAACCGGTGGCCCACACCAGGTGACCGAACAGGAACATCCAAGACCAGACGGCCAGGTTGTTGCTGCCAAACGGGTTGTAACCGTTGATCAGCTGGGAGGAGTTAAGCCACAGGTAGTCGCGGAACCAACCCATTAGATAGGTGCTGGATTCGTTGAACTGAGCCACGTTGCCCTGCCAGATGGCGAGGTGCTTCCAGTGCCAGTAGAAGGTGACCCAACCGACGGTATTCAGGGCCCAGAAGACACTCAGATAGAAAGAGTCCCAGGCACTGATGTCGCAGGTACCACCACGGCCGGGGCCGTCGCAGGGGAAGGAGTAGCCGAAGTCCTTTTTGTCAGGCATCAGCTTGGAACCCCGGGCATCCAGGGCACCCTTCACCAGGATCAGAGTCGTGGTGTGCAGACCAAGCGCAATTGCGTGGTGAACAAGGAAGTCACCAGGACCGATCTGCAGGAAGAGGTCGTTGCCACCATTGATGGCGTCGATCCAACCGGGCAGATAAACCGCACTGGCAGTGCTAGCTGCGGATGCGGAATTTGATAGAAGCACATCCATGCCGTACATCGCCTTGCCGGAAGCGGCCTGGACGAATTGGGCAAAGACGGGCTCCACCAAGATCTGCTTCTCGGGAGTACCAAAGGCCACGACCACGTCGTTGTGGACGTAGAGACCCAGGGTGTGGAAGCCAAGGAACAGGGAGACCCAGCTCAGGTGGCTGATTATGGCTTCCTTGTGCTCGAGCATCCGGGCCAACACGTTGTCTTTGTTGGCTTCCGGGTCGTAGTCGCGGATGAAGAAGATCGCACCGTGGGCGAACGCACCGCACATCAGGAAGATGGCGATGTATTGGTGGTGGGTATAAAGCGCAGCCTGCGTTGTGTAGTCCTTAGCGATAAACGCGTAGGACGGCATCGCATACATGTGCTGGGCCACCAGGCTGGTGACCACACCCAGAGATGCCAAAGCCAGACCAAGCTGGAAGTGGAGCGAGTTGTTGATCGTGTCGTAGAGGCCCTTGTGGCCAGCACCGAGGTCACCAGGGGTGCCCTTGGGTGGGTTGTGGGCTTCAAGAATCTCGCGAATCGAGTGGCCGATACCGAAGTTTGTCCGGTACATGTGGCCAGCGATCACAAAGATGCAACCGATCGCCAGGTGGTGGTGGGCAATGTCCGTGAGCCAAAGGGCTTCCGTTTGGGGGTGGAAGCCACCCAGGAAGGTAAGGATCGCGGTGCCAGAACCCTCAGCAGTTCCGAACTGTTGATAGACGGTGTCGGGGTTCTGGGCATATACACCCCAGTTGCCGGTGAAGAACGGAGCCAAACCAGCGGGGTGAGGCAGCACTGAGAGGAAGTTGTCCCACCCAACGTGCTGACCACGGGCCTCAGGGATAGCCACGTGAACCAGGTGACCGGTCCAAGCGATCGAGCTGAAACCAAACAGAACCGCCAGGTGGTGGTTTAGGCGGGACTCAGCGTTCTTGAACCAGGCCAGGGAAGGACGGAACTTGGGCTGAAGGTGGAGCCAGCCTGCGAACAGCGCCCAAGCCGACAGGATCATCATGAAGATGGAACCCTGATAAAGCTCAGCGTTGGTTTTCATCCCGATCGTGTACCACCAGTGGTACAAACCGGAATAAGCAATGTTCACAGGGGAGGTAGCACCAGCCTGGGTGAAGGCGGCGATAGCTCCCTGACCGAAGTGGGGATCCCAGATCGCGTGAGCGATGGGACGTACATGCAGAGGATCGGCGACCCACTGCTCAAAGTTGCCCTGCCAGGCGATATGGAACAGGTTGCCCGAAACCCAGAGGCCAATGATGGCCAGGTGACCGAAATGGGTGGAGAACAGCTTTTGGTAAAGCCGCTCCTCGGTCATGCCGTCGTGGCTCTCGAAATCGTGAGCCGTGGCAATGCCGTACCAAATCCGGCGGGTTGTCGGGTCCTGTGCCAGACCCTGGCTGAACGAAGGAAATTTCGTTGCCATTGGGAGAGGTCAGAAAAGGTCAGCCGACCGCGACGATGCGGGCCAGGAAGAATGCCCAGGTTGTTGCAATACCGCCCAGCAAATAGTGAGCGACACCGACAGCACGGCCCTGGGTAATGGAAAGCGCCCGCGGTTGGATGGCGGGTGCAACCCTCAGCTTGTTATGAGCCCAGACGATGGACTCGATCAGCTCTTGCCAGTAGCCGCGGCCACTGAACAGGAACATCAGGCTGAAGGCCCAGATGAAGTGGGCTCCAAGGAACATCAAGCCATAAGCACTGGAACTCGAGCCGTAGCTGTTGATCACCTGTGCGGCTTGAGCCCAGAGGAAGTCCCGCAGCCAACCATTAATGGTGATGGCGCTTTGGGCAAAGTTGCCGTTGGTGATGTGCTGGACGCTGCCATCAGCGTTGACGGTGCCCCACACGTCGCTCTGCATCTTCCAGGAGAAGTGGAAAATGACGATCGACAGGGAGTTGTACATCCAGAACAGGCCAAGGAACACATGGTCCCAAGCCGACACCTGGCAGGTACCGCCACGGCCAGGGCCGTCGCAGGGGAAGCGGAAGCCCAGATTCGCCTTATCAGGGACTAGGCGGGAGCTACGCGCATACAACACACCCTTCAACAGGATCAGCACGGTGACGTGGATCGTGAAGGCGTGGATGTGGTGGACCATGAAGTCGGCCGTTCCCAAAGGAATCGGACCGGCGGCCACCTTGCCGCCCACCGCTACAACGGTGCCGTTGAACACTTCGCTCACACCAGCTAGGGCGTTGGGCGCAGTACTACCTGCAGCGGCAGCGTGAAGACCCTGAATCCACTGCGCGAAGACAGGCTTCAAGGCAATGGCGGAGTCGCTGAACATGTCTTGGGGACGCCCCAAGGCACGCATGGTGTCGTTGTGGATATAAAGGCCAAAGCTGTGGAAGCCAAGCCAGATGCACACCCAGTTGAGGTGGCTGATCAGGGCATCACGAGCTTTAAGCACCCGGTCCAGCACGTTATCGACGTGCTTGGCGGGGTCGTAATCGCGAATCATTGCGATAGAGGCGTGCGCTCCAGCACCCACAACTAAGAAACCACCGATCCACATGTGATGGGTGAAGATCGACAGCTGGGTGGGGTAATCAATCCCTATATAGGGATAGGGAGGCATCGCATACATGTGCTGGGCCACGATGATGCTCAGCGAGCCGAGCATCGCCAGGTTCACAGCCAGTTGGGCGTGCCAGCTGGTGGTCATGAACTCAAAGAGTCCGTCATGACCATTGGGAGCGGGGAACAGCAGGGGATCGCCCTTCTGGCCCTGGAGAATCTCCTTGATGCTGTGACCAATGCCCCAGTTGGTGCGATACATGTGGCCAGCCACGATGAACAACACCGCGATCGCCAAGTGGTGATGGGCGATGTCGGTCATCCAGAGGCTGCCGGTCACAGGATTCAACCCACCTTTAAAGGTGAGGAAATCGCTGTAAGCGGCCCAGTTGCCCGTGAAGAAGGCTGAAACGCCAGCCCCGAAACCGGGGAATATCTGGGCGATCACGTCCTGGTTCAGGAACTCGTGGGGCAGGGGAATGTCGGCGTAAGTGGCGATGGTTTTGCCATTGAGCGCCAGCGGCTGGCCGGCGTCGATGGCGTCCATCAGCGCGGTGGTGGGCAGGGACACATGCAGCAGGTGTCCTGTCCAGGAGAGAGATCCCAGACCGAGCAGGCCGGCCAGATGGTGGTTGAGCATCGACTCAACGTTCTGGAACCACTCGAGCTTGGGAGCCGCCTTGTGGTAATGGAAGACGCCGGCATTGAGCATCAAGCCGGCCATCACCAAAGCACCGATGGCCAGGGCCATCAGCTGGGTTTCATTGGTGATGCCCCAGGCCCTCCACACATGGAAGAGGCCGGAGGTGATCTGAATGCCGTGGAACCCGGCACCCATGTCTCCATTGAGAATTTCCTGGCCGAAAATGGGCCACACCACCTGCGCCGAAGGCTTGACGTGCAGGGGATCGGTCAACCAACCGGTGTAGTTGGAGAAGCGCGCTCCATGGAAGAAGGCGCCACTCAGCCAGATAAAGATGACGGCCAAATGGCCGAAGTGAGCTGAAAAGATCTTGCGAGAGACCTCTTCAAGGTCACTCGTGTGACTGTCGAAATCGTGAGCATTGGCGTGGAGGTTCCAAACCCAGGTGGTGGTTTTGGGACCTTTGGCAAGGCTGCGATCGAAATGGCCGGGCTTGCCGAACAGTTCGAAGGTGGCCGGAACTGGGTTCCGGTCGACCATGGCCTTCGCCTTTTCCCCACGCTCTGGTGGGCTGATGGTCATCGAGACGTTCCTCGAGGGACGGGATCGAGGTGGTGGGTCCACCCCTGCAGCAGGCCGGAGAGCCTGCCGTTGGGCCCCATGAACGACCGGCGACCGAGGCCTCCAAGCGTTCATGGGCACCAGCCGGGAAGGGGGGCCGCGAAAACGCGAAACCACTTACCACAACTGGGGCTTTGGGCCCCAATTAGGGGACCGCTCGCCGAAGTATAGGGGTCGTTTCCGAGAGGTTTTGGCCTGCAGTTACAAAGGTTCAATCCCGGCGCTTCCCAGGCCAGCACAGGGCTTTACAGAACAGAAAGAATCATCAATTTCAACCATCTTGTGGGCAGTTTTTTATTACTTAGAGAGCATCAAAAACAGCCGCCTGCCGCATCCGTTTCCCCCGGGGTGGCATCGGCCAGCAGAATGCTTCCACTACAAGCTGAGCAACCCAGCGTGGGCGCAGGCAGCGCAACCCATCCAGCTCTCCCGGGTCGCCCCGTGCGATGGCGGCAGAGATTGCTAGCGGTCCTGCTAGTGGCAGCGTTGATGTTGTTGGCTGGCTGCAACCGAGTAGCGGCTAGCCGCAGCAGCGGCCCAGCCCCAGCGCCTCTTCCAGTCCAGGGGCCAAGTGGCCTATTGCAGGAAGTCGCGCCACCTGCCGCCGTACAACAAGTTCAAGCGGCCCTGGCCGAACGCCAGCCCCAGGTATCGATCCAGATCCCTCGCGATGGAAGCGATCTGCCTGGCGGGCCGGTCAAGTTGCAAGTGCAGGTTCGTGATTGGCCCTTAGTTGATGCGGGAGTGCTCGGGCTGGGGCCTCACCTCGTGGTGCAAGTTGATGACCTACCGCCCCAACGCCTCACCACCTCACTCTCTGGGCAATTCCCAACTCGTCTGGACGCCGAACTACCGCCCCTGGGCCCGGGCAGCCATCGCCTTACCGCCTATGCGGCCAAACCCTGGGGGGAAGTGGTGAAAAGTCCAGGCGCCTGGGACCAGGTGCGGGTGAACCGGGTGGCCGCCAATCCCCTGGCCACTCCCCAGCTGGGCACACCCCAGTTGATCGGCGTAAGCACAGCAGATCTGGCCGGTCGCGAACCTGTGCTCCTCGACTGGCTGTCAATAGACGCTCCCCTTCAGGGCCTGCGCGACAACGACGGCAGCTGGCGCCTGCGGGTGACGGTCAACGGGGACAGTTTTTTGGTAGATCAGAACTCGCCACTGTGGCTCAAGGGCTGGCACAGCGGCAGCAACAGTGTGCTGATGGAGCTGGTTGATGGCAGCGGCGCCCCCCTCAACCCCCCTTTCAACACCTTGGTGAGCGAGGTGACAATTAATAGTTCCTGGCCCACGCCCAGTTGGCAGCGGGGGCGCCTGGATGCAAGCGAGTTAGCCCAGCTGCTGGGAGAGGAGCCTGCAACGCCGGCGGCTCCAGAACCAGAACCTGAACCTGAACCAGTCCCAGAAGAACCAGTAGCAGCCATAGAAATCAATCCGCCGACGGCCAGCGAGCCCCAAACCGTGGCTGAACCGTTGCCCGTAACTGAGCCCCAACCCCCACTTGAGCCCGAGGCTTCGCCGGAAACGGAACCCCTGCCGGAACCAGAACAACTTGACCCAGAACAACTACCTGACCCAGCACAACTGCCTGAGCTGGAGCCCACTGTTGAAGCTGAGTTAACCGAACCTTCTCAGCAAGATGCTCCACAAGCAGAGTCCGCACCTGTAATGCCCCCACAAGCGATCCCCGCCCCTACTCCGGCCCCCACCTCTACTGCCCCCGCCCCTAGGGCCCCCACTGATCGGCTCAGCACCTCCACCAACCTGGGGGGATCGGCCCGCAGCCAGCTGAATCCAGATGGTTCCCTGCTCAAGCCCAAGGCGCCGGGTCCCCTGGCCGGGCTGCGTCAGAAGCTAGGTACGTGAATTCACCAAACAACCGCCCCGAGCAGGCCGCGCCGCGCGCCCGCCGCTGGGGCCTGGGCTTCAGCCCTGCCAGCGCCCCCGTGCTGGACCAGCTCCTTCAGGCCGGCCTGATCGACTCCCAGGTGGGAACTGACGACCAGATCACCGCAGGGGACTGCTTAGTTGAACAGTGGTCAACGGCCAGCGGCTTTGTGATCGTTGGTGCCTGTGGCCTGGTGACCAGGCTGATTGCGCCGCTGCTCGTGAATAAAGAGCGCGATCCCGCCGTGGTGGTGGTGGATCCACAGGGTCGCTTCGCCATTCCCCTGCTGGGGGGGCACGCGGCCGGGGCCGAGCGACTGAGCCACCAGGTTGCCGCCTGCCTAGGCGGCCAGGCTGTGCTCACCGGGGCAACGGCTGCAGCAGGCTTACTGAGCCTCGACAGCTTCGGCAAAGACTGGGGTTGGCAGCGGGGGCAGGGCGATTGGAGCGCCCTGATGCGTAAGGCAGCCCATCTGGATCAACCGCTGCGGCTGGAAGCTCACCACGGCAGCCGCCGCTGGCTAGAGCTCGAAGCCGCCACCTGCCTACTGGAGCGAGCTGGTGGCTCTGGCGAGAACCCAGAGGCAGATCTGGTCGTAGATATCCACACCGGAGCTGGCTGCCGCTGGCATCCGCCGAGCCTGTGGCTAGGTATGGGCTGTGAACGCAACACCAGCCTGAGCCTGCTGGAGCGCTTGCTGGAACAGACCCTGGGCGACCAGCAATTGGCACCTGAATCCGTAGCTGGTTTAGCGAGCATCGACCGCAAGGCCGATGAACCGGCCCTGCTTGCCCTAGCGGCTAAACAAGGCTGGCCAGTGCGCTGGTTTGGGGCCGATTCCCTAGCGGCAGTGCCGGTGCCCACCCCATCGGCAGCGGTGGCCAAGGAGATGGGCACCGCCAGCGTGGCCGAGGCCGCAGCCCTGCTGGCAGCTGGCCCCGCAGCCCAATTGCTGCAAACCAAGCGCATCGAGCATGCCAACCCAGGCGAGCTCGGGGCAGCCACCCTGGCGGTGGCTCTGGCCGAGAGTCAATGGGCTCCCGAGCGGGGCCAGCTGCACCTGGTGGGCAGTGGCCCGGGCAGCCTGGAGCTGCTCACTGCGGATGCGCGCCGCGCCCTGGCGGAAGCCACGGTGTGGGTGGGCTACGGCCTCTACCTCGACCTGCTTGAACCGCTGCGACGACCTGATCAGCTGCGCTGGAACGGCCAACTCACCGAGGAGCGGGCCCGCTGCGCCCTGGCTCTGGAGCTAGCGAGCCAGGGGCTGAATGTGGCCCTGGTCTCTTCTGGCGACAGCGGCATCTACGCCATGGCCGGCCTGGCCTTGGAGCTTTGGCTGGCCAGCCCAGCCGATGTCCGGCCCAGCTTCAGCGTGCATCCGGGCATCTCGGCCCTGCAACTCGCCGCTGCCAAGGCCGGAGCTCCCTTGATGCACGATTTCTGCACCATCAGCCTCAGCGACCGACTCACCCCTTGGGAAGTGATCGAAAAGCGGCTGCAAGCAGCGGCTGCGGGGGACTTTGTAGTAGCCCTCTACAACCCCCGCTCCCTGGGCCGCGACTGGCAACTGGCCAGAGCCAGAGAGCTGCTGCTGGAGGGCCGGCCGGCCTCAACACCGGTAGCCCTGGCCCGCCAACTAGGGCGAGCCAATGAAGCCGTCAGCCTGCACAGCCTGGGCGAATTACCGGTGGAGCAAGTGGACATGCTTACCCTGGTGCTGATTGGCAATAGCAGCAGCTATGCCAAAGACGGACGCTTGGTGACCCCCAGGGGTTACCCAGGAGCCGAACTCAGCTGAAAAAATCGGGATGACAGGATTCGAACCTGCGGCCCCTTCGTCCCGAACGAAGTGCGCTACCAAGCTGCGCCACATCCCGATGAGGGGAGTTTAGGGGATCAACTCGGCTGTAGGCCTTGACCTGCCGGTGGCTTCCTAAAGTTGGATCTAGCCCTTCTTCTGGCCCCCCGGGGCCCTACTGGCGCCTTGCTCAAACCCGACTGGCTGCGCGTCAAGGCCCCCCAGCGGGAGCGCATCGGCGAGGTGGCAGACCTGCTGCAGGATCTCAAGCTCAACACCGTCTGCCAGGAGGCCAGCTGCCCCAACATCGGCGAGTGCTTTGCCGGCGGCACGGCCACCTTCTTGATCATGGGGCCGGGCTGCACCCGCGCCTGCCCCTACTGCGACATCGACTTCGACAAGAGCGTGCGGGAGCTCGACCCCAGCGAACCTGAACGGCTGGGGGAAGCGGTGGCACGCCTGGGCCTGAGCCACGTGGTGATCACCTCGGTGAACCGCGATGACCTGGCCGATGGCGGCGCCAGCCAGTTTGTGGCCTGCATTGAGCAAGTGCGCCAGCGCTCACCATTCACCACGATCGAGCTGCTGATCCCCGATTTCTGCGGCAACTGGGATGCCCTGGCCACCGTGATGGAAGGCGCCCCTGAGGTGCTCAACCACAACATCGAAACCGTGCCCAGGCTTTACAAAAAAGCCAGGCCCCAGGGCATCTACGAGCGCTCCCTGGAGCTGCTGGAGAGGGTGCGCGAGGGCTGGCCGCGCACTTACACCAAATCCGGCCTGATGACGGGCTTGGGTGAGAGCGACGTTGAGGTGAAAGAGGTGATGGCCGATCTACGCCGCCACCAGGTGGACATCGTCACCATCGGCCAGTACCTCTCGCCAGGCCCCAAACATCTGCCAGTGGATCGCTTCGTGACCCCAGAGCAATTTGCGGCGTTCAAGCAGCACGGTGAGCAGGAGCTCGGCTTCCTGCAGGTGGTAAGCAGCCCGCTCACCCGCAGCAGCTATCACGCCGGCGAGGTGCAGCGGCTGATGCGGGAGTATCCGCGCTAAGCCAGCGCAGCCTCCCGTTCCGCCAGGCCCACGGTGGTCTTCTCGCTGGGGGGAACCAGCAGCTTGAACTGGGCCTTCCAGGTGGACCAATCGGCCAGTATGGCGGCGGCCATGGCGCTGCCGGTGGCGTCGAGATGGGCCTGCAGCAGGGGCTTGATCAGGGCCTCCTGCTCGGGGGTTGTGAGCTCAGCGATGGCCACTATCTCCGGGTTCACCCGCTCCGCCAAGCCGCCGCTCTCATCAAGGATGAAGGCCACACCACCGGTCATGCCGGCGGCAACGTTGCGACCGGTGCTGCCCAGCACCACCACCACCCCACCGGTCATGTATTCGCAGCAGTGGTCGCCGGCGCCCTCCACCACGGTTTTGGCCCCGCTGTTGCGCACGCCAAAGCGCTCACCGGCGCGGCCTAGGGCGAAGAGCTCTCCACCTGTGGCGCCATAGAGACAGGTGTTGCCCAGGATCACCTGGTTACCAGGGTCGTTGACGCCGGCAGGGGGCACCACGGTGAGGCGTCCGCCATTGAGGCCCTTGCCCACATAGTCGTTGGCTTCACCCACCAGGCGCACGTTCATGCCCTGGAGCACGAAGGCCCCGAAGCTCTGGCCGGCTGCCCCCTCATAGGTGAGGTCGAGCTGGCCACCGAAGCCCTTGTTGCCGTGGCGAGCGGCAATCTCACCGGAGAGGCGGGCGCCCACGCTGCGATCTGTGTTCACAATCGCCAGGGTGCGGGCCACGCGGCCGTGGCCCTCGATAGCCGCCAGCACCTCAGCATCGGCCAGCAGCTGATCTTCCAGGATTTGTCCATTGCCATGGGCCTGGGCGTCGTGCAGAAGCCAGCTGCGATCAGCAACGGCGGGGATCGGGTCAATCAGGCAAGAGAGATCAAGGGCGCTGGTTTTGGCGAGAGCCACGGCCCGGGGCTGCAGCAATTCACTGCGGCCGATGAGCTCTTCGAGCCGGGCCACGCCAAGCACGCTCAGCAGCTGACGCACCTCCTCGGCAACAAACAGGAAGAAATTCACCACGTGCTCGGGCACGCCGGGGAAGCGCTTGCGCAGGTTTTCTTTCTGGGTAGCCACGCCCACCGGGCAGTTATTGGTGTGGCAAACGCGGGCCATGATGCAGCCTTCGGCAATCATCGCCACCGAGCCGAAGCCGTATTCCTCAGCGCCCAGCAGGGCGGCGATGATCACGTCCCAGCCGGTTTTGAGGCCGCCATCGGCCCGCAGCAGCACCCGATGGCGCAAGCCGTTCTCCAGCAGCGACCGGTGCACCTCAGTGAGGCCTAGCTCCCAGGGGCTGCCGGCATGTTTGATCGAGCTGAGCGGTGAAGCGCCCGTGCCACCGTCGTGGCCGGAGATCTGAATCACATCGGCGTTGGCCTTGGCCACACCAGCAGCGATGGTGCCGATGCCGATCTCGGCCACCAGCTTCACGCTCACCTTGGCGGCGGGGTGCACCTGGTGCAGGTCGTGGATCAGTTGGGCCAGATCCTCGATTGAATAGATGTCGTGATGGGGAGGCGGCGAAATCAGGGCCACACCGGCCTTGCTGTTGCGCAGCCAGGCGATGTAGGGATCAACCTTCGGACCAGGCAGCTGGCCGCCCTCACCCGGCTTGGCCCCCTGGGCCACCTTGATCTCCAGCTGGCGGCCACTGCGCAGATATTCGGGGGTCACACCGAAGCGCCCTGAGGCGATCTGCTTAATGGCGGAGCAGGCGGTATCACCGTTGCGCAGGCCATTGAGGCTGGGCAAGGTCGGCGAATGACCGTCGCCGTCCACATCGCTGAGCAACCCGAAGCGGGCCGGATCCTCGCCGCCCTCACCGCTGTTGCTCTTGCCGCCGATGCGGTTCATGGCGATGGCTAACACCTCGTGGGCCTCGCGCGAGAGGGCCCCCAAGCTCATGCCGCCGGTGCAAAAGCGACTGCAGATGCTCTCCACGCTCTCCACCTGCTCGATCGGCAGCGGGGCGAGAGCGGGCTTGAGTTCCAGCAGGTCCCTCAGGGCCGTGACTGGCCGGTGCTCCAGCAGGGTTTTGTAAGTGGAGAAGTGGTCGTAGCCGGGGCCCGCCTTGACGGCGGCATGCAGGGCTTTGGCCATCTCCGGGCTATTGAGGTGATACTCGCCGCCAGTGCGGTACTGCACGAAGCCCATGAACTCGAGCTTGGTGCGGTGGAGCTCGGGGAAGGCCTTGGCATGGAAGCTGAGGGTTTCGCTGGCCAGCTCGCCCAAGCTGAGGCCAGCCACCCGGCTGGTGGTGCCACTGAAGGCAAGCTGGATCAGATCGGCGCCAAGGCCGATGGCTTCGAAGATCTGGGCGCCGTGATAGCTGGCCAGCAGGGAAATGCCGATCTTGGAGAGAATCTTGCGCAGGCCGTCTTCTAGGGCCTTGCGCACATTTGCCTGCACCTGATCGGGGCTGAGCGCCGGCAACTTGCCGGTTTCGATCAGCTTCTGCACCCGGGGGTGGGCTAGCCAGTGGCGGCTGGTTTCCCAGGTAAGCCAGGGGCAAACGGCACTGGCGCCATAACCGATCAGGCAGGCCAGGTGGTGAGTGCTCCAGCACTGGGCCGTTTCCACCACCAGGGAAGCCTGCAGGCGCAAGCCCAGGTTGAGCAGGTGGTGATGCACCGCGCCCACAGCCAGCAGCGGTGGAATGGTGGCCGTGGTGGCATTGATCCCACCAGCCTCGCCGCCCCGATCGCTCAGCACCAGGATCTGGCTGCCGGCGCGCACGGCCGCCTCGGCAGAGCTGCGCAGGCGCTGAACCGCAAGCTCGAGACCTCCGGGGCCGTCGGTGACGGCCATCAGCGTGGAAAGGGTGGTGGTGGGCAGGCCCTGCCGGCCAACCTCCGCAAGCTCCGCCTCATTGAGGATCGGACTGGCCAGGTGCAGCACCGCCGCCGAGGCAGCTTCGGGGCGCAGCGGCGAGCCCCGCCTGCCCAGATGCATCTCCAGGCTCATCACCAGCTTTTCCCGCAGGGGATCGATCGGCGGGTTGGTGACCTGGGCGAAGCGCTGCTTGAAGTAGTCGTAGAGGAGGTGGGGCTTGTCTGAAAGCACCGCCAAGGGAATGTCGTCGCCCATGCAATAGGTGGGCTCTTTAGCCGCGCCGGCCATGTCCTCGATCACCAGCTCGAAGTCTTCGGCGGTGAAGCCAAAGGCCGTTTGCTGTTGCAGCAGCTCCAGATCTCCCAGCTGACGCTCCTTGGTCCAGGGCTGGGGAACGAGGTTGCGACGATGCTGCGCCAACCAGTCACCGTAGGGATGGCGGGCGGCAGCCTCGGCCTTCACCTCCCAATTGCGCAGCAGGCGGCCCTGCTCCAGATCCACCGCCAGCATCTGGCCAGGGCCGAGGCGACCCTTTTCGATGATCCGGCTCTCCTCAAGCTCGACCACACCGGTTTCTGAGCCCATCACCACAAAACCGTCGCTGGTGATGCAGTAGCGGGCGGGGCGCAGGCCGTTGCGATCGAGGGTGGCTCCCACGCAGCGGCCATCGGCGAACACCAGCAGGGCCGGACCATCCCAGGGCTCCTGGGTGCAGGCGGAATACTCGTAAAACGACTGGATATCGGGCTTATCTGCCAGCTCGGGCTGGTCGCGGAAAGCTTCTGGCACCAGGGTGAGCAGGCTCTCGGTGATCGGCCGGCCGCTGCGCACCAGCAGCTCAAGGGTGGCGTCGAGGTTGGCGGAATCGCTGAAGGCGGGGTTCACCACTGGCTTCAGTTCTGCAGCCGCCTCCCCCCAGACCGCATCGAGATTTGCTTCCGAAGCCCTTGCCCAGTTGAGGTTGCCCAACAAAGTATTGATCTCGCCGTTGTGACCCAGCAGCCGCATGGGCTGGGCTAGGGGCCAGCGGGGCAGGGTGTTGGTGCTGAAACGGCGGTGATACACCGCAAAGCTCACGGCAAAGCGTGCATCGCGCAAGTCGCCATAGAAAGCAGACAGCACCGCTGAGCGCACCATGCCCTTGTAGACAACAGTTCGGCTGCTCAGGGAAGCGAAATAGAGCTCACCAGGCCCTGGCCCCCAAACGGCGCGGGCCCGATCGCCGCAACGGCGGCGCAGCCTGAATAGCAACGCTTCCAGATCGTCACCGGCTTGGTCTGCGGCAATTAGCCACTGCTCAATGGCAGGAGCGGTCTGGCGGGCCAGGGAGCCGAGAACAGATGCATCCAGAGGGACTGCACGCCATCCCAGGCTGCCCAAGCCCAGCTTGGCGGCCTCATCTTCACAGAAAAGTTTTGCCTGCTCGCGCTTTGCAGCATCGGCTGGCAGGAAAACCATGCCCAGCCCGCGAGCCGCTCCCTTCGCTGCCGCCGCCTCAGGCCATACCTCTTCTAAATAGCTCCAGGGGATGCCGCAGAGCACCCCGGCCCCATCGCCGGAATCACCATCGCCACCGCAACCGCCGCGGTGCTCCATGCAGTCAAGGCCGCGCAGGGCCTGCTGCAGCACCCAGTGGCTGGCTTCGCCCTGAAGATTGGCCAGAAAGCCCACACCACAGGCGTCCTTTTCGCCAGCGACAGCGGTCGGCGCAGCGCTATCGCAATGGGGCCAAACAGGGCGAGAGAAGTGAGGCATAACCCGAGACGGTCCGGCAGTTGATCTGTCAGGGCAGCGCCGCTAACACCCACAGGTGCTGGCAGCAGCAGAGCAGCTGATCCTAGGGATGCACATCCTCAAAGCAGTGCGCCCAAACCCTTAAAGAGGGCTAGCTTTCAAGGCTGTCGGCCAGGCTGGCCCATGGCCTCTACTGCATTCCTGGCTGGCTGGCTCCTAGTTCTGTGCCTGCCAGGGGTTGGCCAGGCCATGCCGATTACGCCGCCACCGCCGCCGCCTCTTGTTCCAATCGGTGCGGCCGCCACAACTGAGCGCCAGGGCAGCAGTATCCGCATTAATGGCCGGCTCCAGAGCGCCCGCTGGCTCTGGGTTAGGGGCTTGGGCGACACGCCCCAACAACTGTGGATCCCCCTAGAGGTGCTCGAGAACCAGCTCGGAGTCACCAGCCGCAGCCGCAGCGATGGCGCTCTGGAGCTGGAGTGGTTTGGCCAGGAACTCAAGGTGCCCGCCAGCGCCCAGCGCAGCCTCGAAGACGAAGTAGCGGTAGACGTGAGCAGCCTGTTTGGCCGCGTCGGCGTGGGCCTACGCCACGAGGGCAGCCTGCTCAGCCTGGAGCTGGCCAGGCCCCAGCTGCTCCAGGTGCGCAGCTCAAACCCTGGCCCCGTCAAGCGCATCGTGCTCGACCTGGGTGGCCCGGCGGCCATTGGTAGAGACGACGCCGGACTGGTGGTTGACCTGCTCAGCCGCAGTGACCAACAAACCCTGCTGGGGAGCCTGGGCCTCCAGGCCCGGCAGGACAGCGCTGGGCTGAGGCTCAAACCCTCCGCAGCCAAATTGACGCGGGTATTCAGCCTGGGCGAACCCAACCGGGTGGTGATCGAGTGGCTGGATCAGGGGGCCGCTAGCCGCACTGACAGTCCAGCCCCGATCGATCCGCGCCTGCAGGCCCTACTTGGCAAAGAACTTCAGTGGGATCGCCTGGTGCGCCAGGGGGTGCGCATCAATGCGATCCGCATTGATCCACTTAAGGCCTCACTGCAGCTGCGGCCCCTGGCCAGACCTGGAGGCATGGAGGGCCTCAGCTCCCTGGTGCAGCTCGCCAACCAGCAGCAGGCCTGGGTAGCGATCAATGGGGGTTACTTCAACCGGGTAAGGCGCCTGCCCTTGGGAGCTCTAAAACAAGACGGCCGCTGGCTTTCCGGACCAATTTTGAACCGGGGAGTCGCCGCCTGGGACGGGCGAACCATGCCCCGCTTTGGCCGGCTACAGCTTTCAGAGTGGGTTGTGGGCCCCGGAGCTCTGCGTCTACCGGTCGCCGTTGTCAACAGTGGCTACGTGCAGCGAGGTATCAGCCGCTATACCGCCGACTGGGGGCCCAACTACCGAGCCCTGAGTGGCTCTGAGACTGGCTTGTTAATCCAAGGGGGCCTGGTGCGAAAGCAGCTTGGCCCCTCCGAATTGGATGCGGGTGTGGCGCTACGGGGCGATGACCTGCTGCTGGTGGGAAGGGGCGGAGCGGAGCTGCCCTGGGGCTTAGGCGATCGGCTCCAGATCGAAAGCCGCCCCAGCAGCAACCTCGGCCTCGCAACACACGTGATTGGCGGGGGGCCATTGCTGTTGCAGGCAGGCCGCATCGTGCTCAATGGCGCCGCCGAAAACTTCAGTTCCGCCTTCCTCAGCCAAGGAGCACCCCGCACCGTGCTGGCCAGAGACGACCGCCAGATTTGGCTGATCACCCTGGAGGGGATCCAGGACAGCGGCCCCTCCCTGGGGGAAACCGCCGCGCTGCTGCAACAGCTAGGCCTGCAAGATGCCCTAAATCTCGATGGCGGCAGCTCCACCGGGCTGGTGCTGGGGGGTTCCCTGCAGGTGAAAGGTCGGGGTGTGGCCGGATCAGTTCACAACGGTGTCGGCCTAGTGCCGTGAGAAAGCTGCCAAAATTAGTTCAGATATGCAGACCCCCATGGCCAAGGCGCACAGCCTGCGCGTGACCGCCGCCGCCGCCGCCGAGCTGGGCCGCCACGCGGCTGTGGCGGGCACCCCCGGGATGATGCATCTGGATTTAGTTGATGGGCGCTGTGAGCGCTGGGCGATTCGATTGCGCCCCGGCCACCTGGCGGGCACGCCGGTTGCTCGCGCCGATGGCATCACCCTTTATGCGCCAGCAGAGCAACTGAACCTGCTGAGCGGCCTGAGCCTGGACTACCGGGGTGACATCAGCGGCGGCGGCTTTTTGGTACGTCCAGGCGAAGGCACGGTGAGTTGCGCCTGCGGCACTGCATTCAGCCGCTTAGGAGGAGGGCGACAGGCGACCCAGTAAGGTGGCGGATTGTCGAAATCGGTCGGACGTCCGACCAATATTCTCCGACCAGACCCCGGTCCTCGATGCCCACCATTCAGCAGCTAATCCGTACTGAGCGCCAGAGTCTTTCTCGGAAGACCAAGTCGCCCGCCCTACGCGCTTGTCCCGAGCGCCGCGGTGTGTGCACACGCGTGTACACCTCCACCCCCAAGAAGCCGAATTCGGCCCTGCGCAAGGTCGCTCGGGTGCGTCTCACCTCTGGCTTTGAGGTGACCGCCTACATCCCCGGCATTGGACACAACCTTCAGGAGCACTCTGTGGTTCTGATCCGGGGTGGACGCGTCAAGGATCTGCCTGGCGTCCGCTATCACATCATCCGCGGCACCTTGGACACCGCGGGCGTCAAGGACCGTCGCCAGTCCCGTTCCAAGTACGGCGCCAAGACGCCAAAGAGCTGAAACCGCCTAGCTCAGCGTGACCAGCCGCTGAGCAGCAACTTCAGCAAAGGGCGTCACCGATGCCCGCTCCATTCCCTTCCCCTAGTTCTCCCCGCTCCGGTCGACCATGTCTCGCCGCAATGCCGCCGAGAAGCGCCCAGTGCTTCCCGACCCCCAATTCAACAGCCGCCTGGCCTCCATGATCGTGGCCCGGCTCATGAAGCACGGCAAAAAGTCCACGGCGCAGCGCATCCTTTCGGATGCCTTCTCCCTGATCAACGACCGCACCGGTACTGATCCCCTGGAGCTGTTTGAGACAGCTGTACGCAATGCCACCCCTTTGGTTGAGGTTCGTGCCCGCCGGGTTGGCGGTGCCACTTACCAGGTGCCGATGGAAGTTCGCCAGGAGCGCGGTACAGCCATGGCTCTGCGCTGGCTGGTGAATTTCTCCCGCGCCCGCAACGGTCGCAGCATGGCCCAGAAATTGGCCGGTGAGCTGATGGATGCAGCCAACGAAGCCGGTAGCGCGGTTCGCAAGCGGGAAGAGACCCACAAGATGGCTGAAGCCAACAAGGCTTTCGCCCACTACCGCTACTGATCCTGCCTGAAACTGCTGAAGCCCAGGGCGACTTCAGCCTCTACAGACCCGGTCTGTAGAGTGATGCTCACGTTTTGTTGACCTTTCGGAGACCTCCCCCGTGGCCCGCGCCTTTCCACTGGAACGCGTAAGAAATATTGGTATTGCCGCCCACATCGATGCGGGCAAAACCACGACGACTGAACGGATTCTGTTCTATTCAGGCGTTGTCCACAAGATGGGCGAGGTCCACGACGGTGCAGCGGTGACCGACTGGATGGAGCAGGAGCGGGAGCGTGGGATCACGATCACCGCAGCTGCCATTTCCACCACTTGGAAAGACAACCGCATCAACATCATCGACACCCCCGGGCACGTCGACTTCACCATCGAGGTGGAGCGTTCGATGCGGGTCCTGGACGGAGTGGTCGCTGTCTTCTGCGCCGTTGGTGGCGTTCAGCCTCAGTCAGAAACCGTTTGGCGTCAGGCTGACCGCTACAACGTGCCCCGGATCGTGTTCGTCAACAAGATGGACCGGACCGGTGCCGACTTCCTCAAGGTCTACGAGCAAATCAAGGATCGACTCAAAGCCAATGCTGCCCCGATCCAACTGCCGATCGGAGCCGAGGGAGATCTGAAGGGAATTATTGACCTTGTGCGCAACAAGGCGATTATTTACACGAATGATCTCGGCACCGACATCATTGAGAGTGAAATTCCTGAAAACATGGTTGAAGAGGCTAAAAAGTGGCGCCTCAAGTTGATGGAAACGGTCGCTGAGTCCGTCGAAGACTTAATCGATCCCTTCCTGGAAAATGGCGAGCTCACCGAAGAGCAGCTGGTCAAAGGCATCCGCCAAGCCACCATCCATCATGGCTTAGTGCCCATTGTTTGTGGCTCAGCCTTTAAAAATAAGGGCGTTCAGCTGGTGCTAGACGCAGTGGTTGACTACCTACCAGCACCAGTTGATCTACCTCCCATCACTGGCCTACTGGCAGATGGCAGCGAGGCAAACCGCTCCTGCGAAGACAGCGCACCATTTAGTGCGTTGGCCTTCAAAGTAATGGCTGACCCCTACGGCAAGCTTACTTTTGTACGCATCTACTCCGGGGTACTCAATAAAGGCAGCTACGTACTCAACTCCACCAAGGACAAGAAGGAGCGCATTTCCCGCTTGATCCTGCTCAAGGCTATTGACCGCGAAGAGGTGGACGAGCTCCGTGCAGGTGATCTTGGAGCAGTCTTGGGCCTTAAAGACACCACCACTGGAGACACACTTTGCATCGAATCTGACCCGATCATCCTCGAATCGCTCTTCATCCCAGAGCCAGTGATCTCGGTGGCTGTCGAGCCAAAAACCAAGGGTGATATGGAGAAGCTTTCCAAAGCTCTTCAGTCACTTTCAGAAGAAGACCCCACTTTCCGGGTCTCCACCGATCCAGAAACCAGCCAGACAGTTATTGCTGGCATGGGAGAACTCCACCTTGAAATCCTGGTGGATCGGATGCTGCGCGAATTTAATGTTCAAGCAAATATCGGCGCTCCGCAGGTGTCCTATCGCGAAACCATTCGCACCAGCTCCAAAGGGGAAGGGAAATATGCTCGTCAGACTGGTGGCAAAGGTCAATACGGCCACGTAGTGATCGAAATGGAGCCAGGCGAGCCAGGCACAGGATTCGAATTCGTCAATAAAATTATTGGTGGCATCGTTCCCAAGGAGTACATCGGTCCCGCAGAAGCTGGTATGAAGGAGACCTGTCAATCCGGTGTGATTGCTGGTTTCCCCATGATCGACGTCAGGGCAACTATGGTTGACGGTTCCTACCACGACGTCGACTCCTCGGAGATGGCGTTTAAAATCGCCGGATCCATGGCCTTCAAAGACGCCGTCAAGAAGTGCAATCCCGTACTCCTTGAGCCAATGATGAAGGTGGAAGTCGAGATCCCCGAGGATTACCTTGGGTCGGTCATCGGCGACCTTTCATCCCGTCGTGGCCAGGTCGAAGGGCAGTCCATTGACAAAGGTCAGTCCAAAGTCCAAACAAAAGTGCCCCTGGCCGAAATGTTCGGCTACGCCACCCAGCTCCGATCCATGACCCAGGGTCGGGGTATTTTCTCGATGGAGTTCAGCCATTACGAGGAAGTTCCTCGCAATGTGGCTGAGGCCATCATCTCCAAGAATCAGGGCAATTCCTGATCACTCCTCTACCCACTAACCCCCCGATTCTTTCTACTCATGGCACGCGAGAAGTTCGAAAGGAACAAACCCCACGTCAACATTGGCACCATCGGCCACGTTGACCACGGCAAAACCACCCTCACGGCTGCCATCACCAACGTGTTGGCGTCCCAGGGCATGGCCAAGGCCCAGGCCTACGACGAAATCGATGGTGCTCCTGAGGAGAAAGAGCGGGGCATCACTATCAACACGGCGCACGTCGAGTACGAGACCGTCAAGCGTCACTACGCTCACGTGGACTGCCCCGGCCACGCTGACTACGTCAAGAACATGATCACCGGTGCCGCCCAGATGGACGGCGCGATCCTGGTAGTAGCCGCGACCGACGGGCCGATGGCCCAGACCAAGGAGCACATCCTCCTTGCCAAACAGGTCGGCGTTCCCGCCCTAGTGGTGTTCCTGAACAAGAAGGACATGGTCGACGACGAGGAAATCCTCGAGCTTGTCGAACTGGAAATGCGCGAGCTGCTCAGCAGCTACGACTTCCCTGGCGATGACATCCCCGTAGTGCCAGGTTCAGCCCTGAAGGCCCTGGAATATATCCAAGCTGGCAACAAGGCCGAGCGCGGTGCCAACGAGTGGGTTGACAAGATTCTCGACTTAATGGACGCCGTCGACGAGTCGATTCCTGAGCCCGAGCGCGAAGTCGACAAGCCCTTCCTGATGGCAATCGAGGACGTTTTCTCGATCACCGGTCGTGGCACCGTGGCAACTGGCCGTATCGAACGCGGCAAGGTCAAGGTTGGCGAAACCGTTCAAATCGTCGGCATCCGCGACACCCGCGAGACCACTGTCACCGGCGTGGAAATGTTCCGCAAGCTGCTCGAAGAGGGTTTGGCTGGCGACAACTGTGGACTACTGCTGCGCGGCATCCAGAAAGAGGACATCGAGCGCGGTATGGTGCTGGTGAAGCCCAACTCCATCAAGCCCCACACCAAATTCGAAGGTGAGGTCTACGTGCTGAAGAAGGAAGAAGGCGGCCGCCACACCCCCTTCTTTGCTGGCTATCGCCCTCAGTTCTACATCCGTACAACTGACGTGACCGGCCAGATCACGGCCTTCACCTCTGACGACGGCGCCAACGTCGAAATGGTGATGCCCGGTGACCGCATCAAGATGACCGGCGAGCTGATCTGCCCCGTTGCCATTGAGCAAGGCATGCGCTTCGCCATCCGCGAAGGCGGCCGCACCATCGGTGCAGGCGTGGTTTCCAAGATCATCGCCTGATCCTGAGGTAGGTTTTTGGGGTGGGACCTATTTGGGTCTCCACCCCACCTGCCGCTCCTCGACAATCCAGCTCCACCAGCCACCCGGGCGTTCCGCCCAGGAGCTTCCTGACGCCTGATCTGACATGTCCACAGCCATTGCCCAGCAGAAGATCCGCATTCGCCTCAAGGCGTTTGATCGCCGGATGCTTGATCTCTCCTGCGAAAAAATCATCGAAACTGCCGACCACACCGCCGCAACGGCGATCGGCCCCATTCCGCTGCCAACCAAGCGCAAGATCTACTGCGTGCTGCGCTCGCCCCACGTCGACAAAGACTCCCGCGAGCACTTCGAAACCCGTACCCATCGGCGCATCATCGATATCTACAGCCCTTCGGCAAAGACCATCGACGCACTGATGAAGCTTGACCTACCCAGCGGCGTTGATATTGAAGTCAAGCTCTGAGCCCAATCTCGGGTAATCCTGCCTGAGCAGTCGCTGACTGAAGCCGGCCCCTGTCACGCCAACGCGTGGCAGGGGCATTTTTTCTAGGATGCTCTTGCATCTCCTGTTAAAGCCATGGGCGAGCTGGCCGTAAGGGAGCTGCCGCTGTTTCCCTTGCCCGACGTGGTGCTCTTCCCCCAGGAAGTATTGCCACTTCATATTTTTGAGCCCCGCTACCGGATGCTGCTGCGCACCGTGATGGCCGGAGACCAGCGCTTCGGAGTTGTGCGTTGGGACCCCCAAAACCAGACCATGGCCGATGTGGGCTGCTGTGCCGAGATCCTGCACTGCCAGACCCAGGACGACGACCACAGCAACATTGTGACCATGGGGCAACAGCGTTTTCGCGTACTCGACATCGTGCGTGAGGCGCCCTTTCGGGTGGGAATGGTGAGCTGGATTGAGGATGAACCCGAGACGAGCCATGCGGAGCTGGCTGCGTTAGCGGGCGATGTCGGCCAGGCCCTGCGGGATGTGGTGGAACTCACCGGCAAGCTGATTGGCAAACCGGCCAGCCTGCCCAACGACCTGCCCGACCTGCCCCGGGAGCTGTCGTTCTGGATCGGAGCCCACCTAGGTGGCCCCGTGGCCGACCACCAGCAGGCCCTGCTGGAGATCACTGACACCAGCGAGCGCCTGCGCCAGGAATACGAACTGCTGGACCAGACCAGGAGGCAGTTGGCGGCACGCACCGTGCTCAAAGACACCTTCCAGCCCCAATAACTCCTGCCATGACCGTCCTGAGCTGGCCCCTGGCCGCCGCCATCGGGGCAGGAGCCCTTGGCTGCCTAGCCGTCGCCCTATCAGCGCGCCTCTGGTTGAAACGCCGGCGGCGTTATGAATCATCTGCAAGCGTCGCAGACGCCTACGACCGCTGGACCAATGACCAGCTGCTGGAGCGGCTCTGGGGGGACCATATCCACCTGGGCTACTACCTCCAAAGTGGTAGCGGCAGGTCGCGCCACCAGGATTTCCGAGTTGCCAAAGAAACCTTCGTCCATGAACTGGCGCGCTGGAGCGGCCTCGACCAACTGCCCCGCGGCTCCACCGTGCTGGATGTGGGCTGCGGCATTGGCGGCAGCGCCCGCATCCTGGCGAGGGACTATGGACTGAACGTCCTGGGTATCAGCATCAGCCCGGCCCAGATCGCCCGGGCCACAGCCCTAACTCCAGCCGGCCTCAGCTGCCGCTTTGCGGTGATGGATGCCCTCGCCCTGGAAATTGCCGACGCCAGCGTTGATGCCGTCTGGAGTGTGGAGGCCTGTCCCCATATGCCCGACAAGCAGCGCTACGCCGATGAGTTGTTGCGGGTGCTCAAACCTGGCGGCCTGCTGGCTGTAGCTGACTGGAACCGGCGCGATCCGACCGATGGCGCCATGGATCGGCGAGAGCGCTGGGTGATGCGTCAGTTGCTTGAACAGTGGGCCCACCCTGAATTCGCCAGTATCCGCGGACTGCAAAAGCATCTCGAGCAAAGTCAGCAGGCTGGTGGCATGACAATCGAAACCGGCGACTGGACCAGCGCCACCCTGCCCTCCTGGATCGAATCGATCTTTGAGGGCGTACGCCGGCCCGGCGCCATCCTGGGACTGGGTCCCGCCGCAGTTCTGCAAGGCCTACGCGAAACACCCACGATCCTGCTGATGCGTTGGTCCTTCGCCACCGGACTGATGCAATTTGGCGTCTTTCGCGGTCGCAAACCCAGCCAGGCCTAAGCGAGGTTGGTGACTGGGTAGGCCCCAAATAGGGCTAGGTGCTCGCAAAGGGGCGCCAGCTCAGCAAGGGCTGCCTCCAGAGGGGTCGATCCATCGGGAAGCTCCAGATCAACGAAAAATATGTACTCACCCATCTCCCGCTTTGATGGGCGCGACTCGATTCGGCCCATGTTGAGCCCGCGCTGGGCAAAGCAGCCCAGGGCTTCGAGCAGGGCCCCTGGCTGGTTGGAGTGCAGGGAGAAGGCGAGGCTTGCCATCGGACCCTGCGAGGAGCGGGGTCCCCGCCGCAGCAACAGGAAGCGGGTGCAGTTGCCCGCCACATCATTGATCGGGTAGGCCAGCTCCAGCAGGCCATGCTCCGTGCCGGCCTGCTGGGAGGCGATCGCCGCGCGGAAGCGGCTGCCCGCCACCATGCGGGCCGCCTCCGCCGTGGAGCTGGTGGGCAACTGCAGGGCCTGGGGCAGGTGTTCCGACAGCCACTGGCTGCACTGGGCCAGGGCCTGGGGATGGGACAACACCTCACTCACACCCGTAATCGGGCCGCTGCCAAGCAGGGCATGGCGGATCGGCAGCACCAGGGCCCGGGCGACGCTGAGATCCGGATGCTCCCAGAGCGCGTCCAGGCAGGCCGTCACCCCCCCCTCCACTGAATTCTCGACAGGCACGACTGCCGCATCACAGGTGCCATGGGCTAGGGCCTGAACAACGGCCCGAATACCTGGCTGAGGCACCAATTCAGGGTTGGCGACACCTTCCAACTCGGCCAGTTGCCGGGTTGCCTGCTCGCCGTAGGTGCCGGCCGGCCCGAGGAAGGCAAAACGCATCGTTTCCGAAACCGAGGAGAGGCCATCGAGTGGTGACCGATAGGATCATGCCGCGCCGGCCCGCAGGCCATGCCCCTGGCCTTCTGCGCCAGTCAGCAACTGCAACTTGACGTGAGCCACCAGCCCGAACGGCTGGCCGCCTACTTGAGCGATCAGGATCGGGTGGTCAAAGCCCTGCTGGATCCCGACCAGCTCAAGCCCCTCGGCCCAGGTCACTATCGCTACGCGGTGACCCATCTGCAGGTATTTCAACTGCAGATTCAGCCAGTGGTGGATCTGCGAATCCGCCTGGCCCAAGACCGGCTGGTGCTGGAAGCCACCGAGTGTGAACTGGAGGGTTTGGGGCTAGTGGATGATTTCCGGCTGACCCTGGGATCCTGGTTGGCAGCGGGTGCCAACGGGCTGGAAGGGGAAGCCAGCTTGGCCGTGACGGTGAGCCAGCCCTCGCTGCTCAAACTGATTCCCGCCAAGGTGCTGGAAGCCACCGGCCGCTCTCTGCTGGCAGGCATCCTGCTGGGCATCAAGGGCCGGGTGGGGCAGCAGCTACTCAGCGACTATCGCCTCTGGTGCCAGGAGCACTGAGCTCCAGCCGCCCCAAAAAACTATGACGATGCAGCGGCGTTGTGCCGAGGTTTTGGAGGGCGGCGCGATGCAAGGCCGTGCCATAACCGGCATGACGCTCCAGCCCGTAGCCTGGGTAGCGCTCCGCCAGGGCGGTGATCAAGGCGTCCCGGGCCTGCTTGGCCAGCACGCTGGCGGCCGCAATCGCCAGGCAGTGGCTATCGCCTCGCACCATTGTGCGCTGGTCGCCGTGCCAGCCCCGCAGGGGCAGCACCCCATCCACCAGCAGCAGCTCAAACGGACACGACAGTTTTTGCAGGGCGCGGGCCATGGCCAGCTCTGTTGCTAGCCGGATGCCTCCGCGATCGATTTCTGCCGCCGAGGCCTGGCCGAGGGCCCAGGAAGCCGCCAGGCGCCGGATAACGGGCACCAGGGCCGCTCGCCGCCGGGCGGTGAGCTTTTTGCTGTCGGTGAGCCCCAGACCAGCCAAGGGCTTTAGCGCTGCGGCCGGCAGCACTACCGCAGCAGCAAAAACAGGGCCGAACAGACAACCGCGACCGACCTCATCAACGCCGGCGCACTCGCCCGGATCCCTGCCCTGCCAGGGATCCGACTCCGGCGGACCCACTCAGCTGGAGGCCGAGGAGCGCCGGCGGCGGCGACGTGGTTCGCCTGACTCATCAAGCTCCGGCTCAGCAACTGCCAACGCGGTGTCTACTTGGGGGGTGCCGGCTTGGGAGGTTGTGGCTTGGGAGGTTTGGGTTTTCGCTGCTGGGGTTTTGGCGGCAGAACTGCGGGTGCGACCGCGGCGAGCTGGAATCTCGACTTCAGGAGGAGCGATGCTGGCAGTGGTCGGCACCGACACCGTGACCACTGTCTCGGGCTCGCTGAGCTCTGGCAGGGGCGTAATTTCCACCGGGGCCGGCATAAGCAGAGTCTCTACGCCTGAGGCCGGCATCTCTCCAGCGCCGTACTGACCATCAGCGGCGGCCCCATTACCGCCGCGACCACCTCGTCCGCGGCGACGACGGGAACCAGCAACTGCCAGCTGCTGCCTGGCTTGCTCCAGCACTTCTTCCGCCTCCATGCCGGGGCGAACCACCCTGACCACGACGTTGTCGTTGCTGGGGGGCTGCTCGAGCAGCAGGGCTGGATTGAGGCCCATCCAACCAAACACCAATTCCTGGTCCGCATCCATCGGCACGGCCACCAGCTCCTGATCAAAGCGGCGGGGGGCCGGCTCCATGCTGGCGCCACTGCCTGAGACAGGTGCCTCGATCGGGACGATCTCGACCCCATCAGCGGCCTGCGTGGCAGGCGCATCGAGGAACTCACTGCCATTACGCACGCTTCGCCCGCCTCGGCGGCGGCGACCGGTAGCGGCCTCGGGGATGCTGGGGCTGAGCACCTCAGCGCGAGCCGATGCTACGGAGCGCACCAGGCCGGTGAGGGTTGCCAGGGGCTGAAGCGTGTCTTTGCCTGGCAGCACGGCCACATGACCCAAGCCCCCACAGCTGGGACAAGCTCGTCCAAACAGTTCGTAGATGTTCTGCCCCTGGCGCTTGCGGGTGAGCTCGACTAGGCCGAGCTCGGTGAGCTGGGCTATCTGGGGACGGGCGGCATCGTCGCGCACCGCCTGGGTGAAATGTTCGAGCAGCTGCAGCTGATCACGACGGGACTCCATATCAATGAAGTCGATGATCACGACGCCACCGATGTTGCGCAGCTTCAGCTGGCGGCCGATCTCCACCGCCGCTTCGCAGTTGGTCCAGAGCACCGTCTCGCGGGAGTTGGCCGAGCGGGTGAAGGAGCCGGAGTTGACATCAATGACAGTGAGCGCCTCGGTGGGCTCGATAATCACGTAGCCGCCGGAAGGCAGATCAACTCGCGGCTTCAAGGCATCGCGAATGGCGGCATTGACCTTGAAATGCTCGAGAATCTCCGCCGATTCGGTGTGAGCTTCCACCAGCACCGTGGTGTGATCAGAGCCCAAAAAGGCATTGGCCCGGGCAACCGCTTCCGGTGTATCAACCACCACCCGCACCAGCTCTGGGCTATAGAGATCGCGCAAGACGCGATGCACAAAGTCTTCGTCGCGGTTGAGCAGCACCGGTGGGCTGGCGGTTTCGGCGGCGGTTTGGATGCCCTCCCACTGTCGCAGCAGGGCTTCAAGGTCGTCGATCAGCAGCTCTTCGCTAACAGCTTCTGCCTCGGTGCGGATCAACAGGCCGGCGCCTGGTGGCTTGATCAGCACACCGAGGGCCCGCAGCCGGTTGCGCTCGTTCTCACCGTTGATGCGGCGGGAGATGTTCACTCCCTGGCCGTGGGGCTGCAACACCAAAAACCGCCCTGGCAAGGCCAGGTTGCCGGTGAGGCGGGGGCCTTTGGTACCGGTGGGCTCCTTCATCACCTGCACCAACACCTTTTGGCGCGGCTCCAGTAACTCGGTGATGCCGGCAGCTCCCTTACGCAGCCTCAGAGGGCCCAGATCGGTGACGTGTATGAAGCCGTTCTTTTCGCTTTCGCCGATATTGACGAAAGCGGCGTCGATGCCAGGCAACACATTTTCAACGGTGCCTAGATAGACGTCTCCGATCTGATAGCGGCCTTGGGCTACAACCAGTTCATCAACACGTTCGTCGTTGAGAACTGCAGCGATTCGCAGTTGCTCGGCTATGACGATCTGCTGGGGCATGGGGAATGGGATGGGCCCGACGGGCCCGGCCAGGGATAAAACGATGGATATGGGCGGACTTGAAGGCTGAAACCTGGTTCAAGCCCTACGGGGCCAGGCCAGAAAAACATCAACAAGCCAAAAACTTGGACTATTAAAAGTCCAGAAAATGATCGGAACGCCGGCAAATCCGGATCGCTCTGGCGGCAATACTGCAAAAAATGCTGTTCTGAATCTTTCGCGCATCGAGTGCCGCGAAACAGCTTTCAAGAATCGAGCTTCCTGAGAGCGGTGGGGCGAAGACTGGGACAGAGGTGTCCTGGGGCGGTTAAACCAGCGAACCTGGCTACCGGCAACCGTTGGAACTCGATCAATAAACCGAGCCCAATCGGCTATTCGCCTTGATAGGAAATTAGCACGGCTTCAGCACCAAGCCTTTCCGCCGTAAGCCACTCAGGGCAAGGGATTGACCGAGCCGTTCAGCGAGCCAGTGCTGCACCTGCTCAGGGCGGAGACTGCGGCCAGCGGCATCGATCGCAGCCCATAGGGTGCACAGCAAGGAACCATCCGACTGCGGCTCCGCCCATTGCAAATCGAGCAAAAACGGCCGGCAATCGCGGCTGCGGGGGCGACCTTTTTTATCTGTGTCGTTCCAGGTCAGCGTCTCAGCGGCTATCAGGCTGGCGCGGGCCTGCTGCCACTGCTCCAGGGTCGGTGGCGCCCCGGCTTGGGGCTGCAAAACAAACTGCCAATGGGCAGAAGCCAGCTCTTGGGAAAGGCTGACGCCAAACACCTCAACCCGAATAGCCGAGAGCAACTGGAAGCCAGCTGGAAGCTCAGGCTGCAACCGAGAGCGCACCAGGCCTGGATCCACCTGTTCGGTGAACTCCAAATCCAGCCACTCGCCGCTGCCCTCTACCCCTAAGGGCAGCGGCAGGGCTAGCTGCAGGCGAGGCAGAGGATGGAAGCCACCGGTGAAACTCACCGGCAAGCCAGAGCGGCGCAGGGCCCGCTCCAGCATTCGCAAGGTGTCTAGGTGGCTGATCAAAGCCAGGGAGCCAGTTTTGGCAAAGCCAATGCGGAGCCGGTCGACCCGCTCGCTGGCAGGGGCCCGCTGGGGAAGGGCCGCCGGAATGGCAGGCGGCGGAATTACCACGTTGTGGCCAAGCTCCGGGCCGCACACGCCACAGCTGCTGCAGCCATCAAAGGAGCAATCGGGCACCACGGTGGCGGCTAGGGCACGCTGCAGGTCCTCAGCCAGCCAGCGCTTATCCAGGCCGGAATCGATGTGGTCCCAGGGCAGGCTCTGTTCGCAAAAGGTCTCCAGGTCAGCAGCATCCATCGCCTCCACCGCGCTCCAGGCGCCTAGCTCCAGCTGGCGGTAGCGGCCACCCAGGCCCGCCGCCTCGATCGCGCCGGTCCAGGCGGCGTAGCTGCGCTCGGCCGACTCAAACCAGGCATCCAATCCCGCCCCGGCCCGCCAGGCCGCCTCAATCACCGCTGAGAGGCGACGGTCGCCGCGGCCGACAAAGTCTTCCACCGCGGAAAGGCGCACATCACTGAAATTAGTTTTGAGGCCCCGCAACTGGCGCAGGGCCCGGCGCAACAGCTCCTGACGCCGCCGAAATTCATCGGTGCTGACGCTGTGCCACTGGAATGGCGTGTGGGGCTTGGGCGTGAAATTACTGATCGTGAGGTTGAGCTCCAGCCGGCCGAGATCGGAGCACTGCCCTTGCAGGGCCTGGCAAGTATCGGCGATGCCGAGCACGTCAGCGTCAGTTTCACCCGGCAGACCGATCATGAAATAAAGCTTCAACTTGCGATAGCCGTTCTCCATCGCCGTACGCACGCCGGCCAGCAGCTCTGCGTCGGTGAGCCCCTTATTGACGATGTCGCGCAGACGCTGGCTGCCAGCCTCCGGCGCAAAGGTGAGGCCCGCCTTGCGGGTACCGCCCAGGATGTGGGCGATGTTTTGATCAAAACGATCCACTCGCTGGCTAGGCAGGGTGAGGCTCACGTTTTTGTCAGCCAGGCGATTGCGCAGCTCCACCCCCACCGCAGGCAGAGCCAGATAATCCGAGCAGCTCAGCGAAAGCAGCGAGAAATCGCTGTAGCCGGTGCGGCCCATGCCCTCCTCAACGGCTTCAATGACCGCTTCTGGCTCCACATCGCGGGCAGGGCGAGTCAGCATCCCCGGCTGACAGAAGCGGCAACCGCGGGTGCAGCCGCGGCGAATTTCCACCGTGAGCCTGTCGTGCACGGTTTCGATATGGGGCACCAACCCCATGGCGTAGTGGGGCATCGGCGTGGCCGTTCGCCGCTGAACCCGAGCAGGGGCGCCTGGTTCGAGCGGCTCGATGCTCACCCCATCGACGCCGGGGCCATAGAGCGAGGGCACGTACACGCCAGGCACCTGAGCCAGATCGCGCAGCAGCTGCCGGCGCGTATGGCCGGCTGCGCGAGCCTCAGCCACCACCAGGCCGATCTCCGGCAGCAGCTCCTCGCCATCGCCGAGGGCCACGAAGTCGAAGAAGGCAGCAAAGGGCTCCGGGTTGCTGGTGGCGGTGGGGCCGCCGGCAAAGATGAGCGGTGGCGCATCCGGGTGAGCCAGGGGCAGGTCGCCCCGCTCAGCAGCCCGAATCGGGATGCCGGCCAGCTCCAGCATCTCGAGGATGTTGGTGCCGCCCAGCTCGTAGCTGAGCGAGAAGCCCAGGATGTCGAAGGCGGCTAGGGGGCGCCGGCTCTCCACTGCAAAGAGGGGGGCACCGCGCTCGCGCAGGCGTGCCGCCAGATCAGGAGCAGGCAGGTAGCTGCGGTCGCACAGCTGGCCGGGAACGGCGTTGAGGATTGAATAGAGAATGATGTGGCCGCTGTTGCTTGCCCCCACCTCGTAGACCTCGGGGTAGGTGAGCGCCCAACGCACCCCTACTTCCTTCCAATCGGCCTCCCAGTCGCGCGGCTTCACCCCCAGCTCATTGCCCAGGTAGCGGGCGGGCTTGCTGATGCCCAGATCAACCAGAGCGTCGAAGTCGACCGGCGCATCAGCCGAGGTGGCAACGGTCACGGGCACGGCGGCTGGAAGCTGAGTTGATCGTATGCAGCACCGGGCTCAGAGCTGCTGCACCGCCGGCGTGAGCGCCAGCTCGCCAGCCTTGCGCACCAAAGCTCTATCGAAGCTGACCAGAGCCGCGCAGCCCTCACTGCGCAGCAGATGCAGGGCATCGGCGAAATCCAGGCCCTTGGCATAGGCCTCGAGGGCCTGCAACACCTGCTCCTCCTGCTCCAGATGCAGTTGGCGGATCGCGTTCAAGCCTCGGAAGGCCCGAATGATCGCCTCCCGGGGCAATTGATAAGCGCCGCGCAGGACCCATTCCAGCTCCAGCACCACGGTGATCGGCACGAAACAGGCTGAGCTGTCGTCGATCAGATCGGCCACGCGGCGGGCCTGCTCAGGGTCGTCATTGGTGAGTAGGCGCACCAGCAGGTTGGTGTCAAGGGCCACCGGCAAGGTCATGGCGTTCCCTTGGAGACATAGAGCGCCGGGTCCATGCGCTCAAGCGGCACAGGCTCACCCTCATAGTGAGCCGCACCAATCAGTGCATGAGCACTGGCCGCATTGGCCGCCCCCTGGGGGGCCAGATGCAGGCCATCGGGCTCAAGGTTCAGGGCCAGGCGATCGCCGGCGCGTAGCCCGAGCAACTGGCGCAGCCGGGCTGGAATCACCAGCTGGCCCTTGGAGGAAAGGGTGAGCAGAGCATCCATCCGAGCATCCACAGGCCTGCTTACCAGCGTAAGCCAAATCTGCCGCATAGGACAATCGCCCCATCACTCACCGGGCCCGGCGGCGGCCCACCCCGCGCACCATGGCTCAGGTCAACGGCAATTATCTCAAGCTCAAGGCGGGCTACCTCTTCCCTGAGATCGGACGGCGGGTGAAGGCCTTCAGTGAGGCCAATCCCGAGGCGCCGATCATCCGCCTAGGCATCGGCGATGTGACCGAGCCGCTCCCTGAGGCCTGCCGCACCGCCATGAAGGGCGCCATCGATGAAATGGGCAGCCGCGAGGGCTTCCACGGCTACGGCCCCGAGCAGGGCTACCTATGGCTGCGGGAAAAAATCGCCGCTAGCGATTTCCAGGCCCGCGGCTGCCAGGTGAGCGCCGAGGAGATCTTCGTCTCCGACGGCTCCAAATGCGACAGCAGCAACATCCTCGACATCCTCGGCGAGGGCAACCGCATCGCCGTGACAGACCCGGTTTACCCGGTTTATGTGGACAGCAATGTGATGGCAGGGCGCACCGGCGACGCCGACGATGCGGGGCGCTATGGCGGCCTCACCTACCTGCCGATCACCGCAGCCAACGGCTTCACCGCCGAGATCCCCACTGAAAAGGTGGATCTGATTTACCTGTGCTTTCCCAATAACCCCACCGGCGCTGTAGCCACCAAGGCGCAGCTGCAGGCCTGGGTCGATTACGCCCGCGCCAACGATGCCCTGATCCTGTTTGACGCCGCCTACGAGGCCTTCATCCAGGACCCCGAACTACCCCACTCGATCTACGAGATCGAAGGCGCCCGCGAGTGCGCCATTGAGTTTCGCTCCTTTTCCAAGAACGCCGGCTTCACCGGCACCCGCTGCGCTCTCACCGTGGTGCCCCGCGGCCTGATGGGCACTGCCGCCAATGGCGAACGGGTGGAGCTTTGGGCCCTGTGGAACAGGCGCCAGTGCACCAAATTCAACGGCGTCAGCTACATCGTGCAGCGCGGCGCCGAGGCGGTGTATTCGGTCGAGGGGCAGGCCCAAGTTCAGGCTCTGGTTGCCTTTTACATGCAAAACGCGGCGATCATCCGCCACGAACTAACGGCCGCCGGTATCCAGGTGTATGGGGGCGAGCAGGCCCCCTACGTGTGGCTGAAAACCCCCGAAAACATGGATTCCTGGGGCTTCTTCGACCACCTGCTCGGCAAAGCCCACGTAGTGGGCACCCCCGGCAGCGGCTTCGGCGCCGCGGGAGAGGGCTACTTCCGCCTTTCGGCCTTCAACAGCCGGGAGAACGTGGAAGAAGCCATGGGGCGCATCCGGGCCCTTTAATAGGGCGAAACGTCATGTCTGTTGCCATGACTCCTATGCCAATCGCCACCCAGAGTCCCAGCCGCGAGAGCGGCGGGGCAGCCGTGATGGAGAAGGCCCCGGAGCGGGTGCGCAAGCCATCGCCCCGCTACAAGGTGCTGCTGCACAACGATCCCGTCAACTCGATGGAATACGTGGTGACCACCCTGCGCCAAGTGGTGCCCTCGCTCAGTGAGCAGGACGCGATTGCCGTAATGCTGGAGGCCCACAACACCGGCGTAGGACTGGTGATCGTCTGCGATCTAGAGCCCGCTGAGTTTTATTGCGAAACCCTTAAGGGCAAGGGCCTGAGCAGCAGCCTCGAGCCCGAAAGCTGATGGAGCCGCCTGCTGCGGCAGCTAACGCGGCAGTGCGACCGCACTGGTGGGGCACCTTGTTGTACGTGCCCTTGCTCTACCTAATGGGTTGGCTGGTGGCCCGGCCTCTTGCCCTCCTAGCCCCCAACTGGCGCTCCGACCAGGTGGATCTGGCGGGTCTGGTAGTGGCCCTGATTTTGTTGCTTACCAGCCTGCCTTTGAGGCTGAGGCGGGTTTGGCAGGAGTCCAATCCCTGGCTGCGCCTGGGATTGGCTGTGCCAGGTGCCCTTGCCCTACGCAGCGGCGTGCGGGGGCTGCTGAAGGCACTGCTCTTGCTCGCCCTAGTTGCCTCGGGCTTAGTGATCGCCGGCCAAGCCCAATGGCTTGGGGAGCTCAATGGAGCCCTGCTGCTCAACGGCCTGCTGCTGCTGGCGGGGGTGGGATTTGCCGAAGAGCTGCTGTTTCGCGGCTGGCTATGGGGCGAACTGGAGCTCCAGCTGGGGGCACGCCGGGCGCTGGTGGTGCAGGCGCTGCTCTTTGCCCTGCTGCACCCCTGGTATCGGGCCCCTGGGCTCGAGGCCTTGGGGCTGCTGGGGGGCCTAATTCTGTTGGGTCTAGTGCTGGCTCTGCAGCGGCGAGCCGACTCAGGCTCCCTATGGGGAGCAATAGGCCTGCATGGCGGCCTGGTGGGGGGTTGGTTTCTAGTGCAGAAGGGCCTGCTGCAGATTTCCCCAGCAGCGCCTGGCTGGCTGGTGGGTCCCGGTGGCGCCGACATCAACCCGATCGGCGGACTGATTGGCTGGATAGGCCTAGGCGCCCTGCTCTGGATTCGCCGCCGCTGGTGGAGCAAAGACGGGTCTAGCGGGTCGCCGTAGCCAGGGCTTTGCGCCCCTCCACTGGGGCATGTAGGGCCTCTTCCAGTGGGGCGAGGCCGTAATCACGCTCAAGCAGGTCCATCACGGTGCGGCCGAAATCACCGGGGTTGCGCTCGAAGGCCTCGAGGCAGATGCGGCCGAAGGTGCTGCCCATCGGCTCAGGGTTCCAGAGCAGCTGACGAGCAGTCCAAGGCAGCATGCTCATCGGGTTGTAGCCAGGCTTGATCAGGCCCTGATCAAAGCCGTATTGCTCCAGGTGGGTGTGGGGCTGCAGGCCGATGAAAAAGATCGCCGGCTCGACTTTGTCGGCCCCGAAGATGCGCTCCAGCTCGCGGTGATAGGCCACGGTCTGGCGGATCGTCTCTGGCCGCTCGTCGATCACGTTGAACGAGTAATTCACCGACACGTGCTCACGGAAGCCGGCCCGAGCCAGCAGGCGGCAGTTCTCGAGCACGGTGCGCAGGTTGTAGCCCATGCGCATCTTGCGCACGAGCTCCTGGGAGCCCGAGGTGATACCGATCTCGAAGTAATCCATGCCGGTGGCCACCATCAGCTCAGCCAGCTCGGCGTCGAGATTGTCGGCGCGGATATAGGCGGCCCAGCGGATATCGCTCCAACCCTGGGCCTGAATCGCCCGCAACAACTGCTTGGCGTCGTCGATGTAGCGCCGGGCCGGGATGAACTGGGCATCGGTGAACCAAAAACCTCTCACGCCCTTGGCGTAGAGCTGGCCCATCTCAGCGATCACCTCCTCCACAGGATTGACGCGCACCGCCTTGCCCTCCACCACGGTGTAAACGCAGTAGCAGCAGTTGTGGGGGCAGCCGCGCTTGGTCTGGACGCCCACGTAGAAGTCACCGCCGTCGAGATACCAGTCGAGCTGTGGCCAAATCTCGGCGATGTAGGCGTAGTTGCAGGCGGTTTTATCCATGCCAGCCGGCTGCTCGTGGATCAGCCCGGGCCGGGGTGCCTCACCCGCCAAAAAGCAGCGCTCCGCAGCAAGGGATTCACCGCGGATCAGCTTCTCCAGCAGGGGCTCCCCTTCTCCCACCGACACCACGGTGCCCTTGGGCAGCTTGCGGCCCAGCTGCTCATAAAACACACTCACCGCACCCCCTCCCAGCACAGCGGTTGCCTTGGGCTCGAAGCGGCGGGACCGGCGCAGGCCGCGGCGCACCAGCCGCAAATTGCGCCATAGCTCACCGTAAAAGGAAGCCATCAACCCCAGGCCACCCAAGGCACCGCGCAGGCGCCGCAGCGGATTGCGTGCATAAAACACCTCAAAGGAGTTCTGCAGGGGATTGCCGCCACGCCCATCCACGGGCGCATAAATCTGGATGTCGCGCCAGGAGAACACCAGCAGGGTGGGCCTAAACGCCTCAACTGCCCGCAGCAGCACCTGCTCCACATCAAGGAGGGGCACTGCCGCCAGATCAAGAATCTGCTGAGGCAGGTGCGGGAACTGCTTATGCAGGTGATCAGCCAGGTAGATCGGGCCGATCGGAAAAATTGGATTGCAGGGAAGCCGCACCAGCAGCACCCGTTGGTCGCTCGCGGCGCTCACGGCCATGGACTTCTGGGTCCGGAAGATTTGGACGCTAACAACCTTGATTCGGCGCGGAGAGCCTGGCGCCGCATAGCCAGCGGCAAACAGCGGCGCCAGGCTTGATGCACACACAGCCGAGGAGTCAGCTCATAGCCAGCCTGGGCAAGCACTTCCGCTAACTCCGTTGGCGTGGGCTGGGGATAGGCGCGGTTGATCACGTCACTGCTATCGATGCCGCCAAGATCATCGATACCCGCCGCCAGGGCAGCAGGTAGCTCTTGCAAGGGCCAAAGATTTGGTGGCAACTGCAGGTGCACTTGCGGCGGCAGGATTGTCCGGGCTGCGGCAATGGTGCCAAGCAGGTCGGCCTGCTCAGTGGCATTGAGCAACAGAGCAGAAGTGGCATCGGGGCGGAAGGGCTGGAGGATCACCTCCTGCAAGTGACCCCAGCGGCGCTGCAGCTGGGCCAGCAACTCCAGGGCCGCGAGCCTGTCGGCCTCGGACTCCCCCACGCCCAGCAACAGCCCCGTGGTGAAGGGGATCCCTAAACGACCAGCCTGCTCCAACTGGCCGAGTCGCACCGCCAAGCTCTTGCTCGGAGACTGGCGATGCAAGGCGTCGTAGGCCAGGCCGAGCCCTTCCAGCATCAGCCCCATGGAGCCATTAAGTCGGCCCAGGGCGGCCATTTCAGCTATCGAGAGGGGGCCCGCGTTTGTGTGCGGCAGCCGGCCCTCTATCCAGGCCAGACGACTAAGAGCCAGCAGACGACTGAACCAGGCGCGGCGCTGGGGGGAGCCGGGCGGCACCTCGCCGCTTAGCAAAAGCACCTCCGCAGCCCAGGGGCGCAGCCTCAATGCCGCTTGCGCCTGGGCATCACTGAGCCCATCAGCTAAGGGATCTAAGCCATCTGGGGGGCGCCGAAAGCTGCAATAACCGCAGTTGTTGAAACAGAAGCGGGTGGGTACAAGGGTGACGCTGGGGCTCCAGGTGATCTGCCGCACCCCGATATAAGCAGCGCTTATGGGATCCATCAGCAGGGCTTTGGCGCCTCCCGGCCGGCCTTCTCACTAATCCCGCAATCTTCCGTTACAGTCCTGTTACGCAATGTCCTTGCGCTCGACGGGATTCCGTCTGGTGGCTTGCCACCTTCCATACCCGTTCCTCTGGAACAACCTCTTCTCGTTCTCATGACAACCACTATTCAGCAGCGCCAAG
>NZ_JAGQCO010000020.1:0-44360 GCF_024346235.1 Cyanobium sp. BA5m-21 | reverse complement strand
ATCCGTTGGTGCAGCAGCTGGCACCTGGCGACAAGCTGACGGAAACCTACAGCTATACGCTGACCGATAAAGACGGTGATACCAGCACTACCACGCTGACAATCACGATCACCGGAACGGATGACAGTGTCACGATCACCGATCTGACGCCGAAAGCCGACGGTGGTGATGTCAGCGTCAATGAGGACGACCTGCTTTCTTCTCGCGGCAGCGGTGAATCGGCGGGGTCCGATGCGAGTAAGGAATCCACCACCCAGGGCGGTACGTTCACGATATCGGCACCCGATGGCGTGCAGAGCCTGACTGTCGGTGGTCTCAATGTGATCACCAACGGTGTTTTTGCAGCCGTCAACGGCAGCACGCCACTGGGGAACACCCTGTCGATCACGGCCTACGATGCGTTGACGGGAACGGTCACTTATACCTATACGCTCAACGACAACGAAGCGCACGCTTCTGGATTGGGTACGAATTCACTCTTTGAAGATCTCGCCGTATTGCTCACGGACCGTGATGGAGATAACACCCCCAGCACGTTGAGCGTGAATATTGTTGATGATGTTGACACTGCCATCAATAATACAGCAACCCTTGTAGAGAACACCGGCAAGACTGACGTGGTCTTGATCTTCGATACCTCAGGTAGCATGCTTGGTGCGCGCTTAGCCGATGCCAAAGCAGCTGTTGCCAACTTGCTTTCCAGCGGAACCGTGAATTCGGTGTTCATTGTTGACTTCAATAGCGATGCTGATTTCAGCAACTCTGGTAGCAATGGTGGGTGGTACACCAACCTCGGATCCGGTTCAGGGGGAGCGCTAAATGTAATCAATGGTTTTGTTGCCGATGGGAGTACTGATTACGACTCAGCCTTGAGGGTCGTCAAAGCCAACTTCACCAACCCCCCTCCCGGTGGTGATCGACTTGTGTCGATCTTCCTTTCCGATGGCGAGCCCAATCAAACTGACGGAACTGATACTGTCGGCATCATTGAAAGTGACACCAATAACCCCGGCTTTGGTGGAATAGGAGAGGAGAGCCATTGGATCAATTTTCTCAAGGACAACGGATTTGATGAATCCTTTGCCATCGGCTTCGGTGAGCTTAGTGATACCGACAAGAACTTTCTTGAGCCGATTGCTTGGACGTCAACGGTTGGGTCAACCACCACCGTGGAAACTGCCGGCACCTATACCGGCACGAATGCTGGAGCCAATGATCCAAACGTGATCATTGCCAATTCAAATGCATCTGCTATTACCGATGCACTGCTCGTTGCCACGACACCTATTTCTGGTGATCTCCTTGCCGACGACATTCCTGGAGCCGACGGTCCCCTCACCCTGGTGTCCGTCACCTATGGCGCCTCCACGGTCACATTCTCTCCTTCAACCACTTCGGCCACGTTCAACGTGACCGACGCCTCCTCCCAGGCGGTTGGCACAGTCGTGATCTTCGCCAATGGCACCTACAGCTTCACAGCGGCAGCCAATGTAGACGTAGCCAATACTCGCTTTGCTACACCCATTACGTACGCGGTGAAGGATGGAGATGGTGATGTCTCTACGGCGACCTTAACCGTCAACATCACTGATACCAGTGAAGTTGTGGCCTACGACAACTTCAACGGTTCGGCTCGAGCACTGCCATCCACCTCCATCGTTACGACTACGCTTTCCGACTTCTCCTCGGCGGTCTCAATAGTCGACGACGCCGACAATTCCCTTGCCACAGCGATTGCTAATACGAGCAACTTGAATAAATGGATTGCTAGTTCAATCAGTTTGACCACGGTTGATGCCAGCATCGCATCGGGAAGTCTCCGGCTCGAAGATAATGACGACGACGGATCGGGAGTTGCCAGACTGATCGCTCCGGTCTTCACAATCAGTACAGCCAACTCTACCTTGAGTTTTGACTATGATCGCGGCAATGTGAATTCTGGCGATAACGTCTCTTGGACACTGTATAAGTTTGTTGGATCAAGCTGGACGGCTCAAAGCGGTGTAGGCTTCACCGGAAATCTGAATAGCGATCCTGGCCCTCCCAGTACCATCACCACCGGCGCATTGAGCACAGGGGATTATCGAATCGTGTTCAGCAATCAAGACGGGGGCGAATCATCTGATTCCCAGCTCTTCATCGATAACCTCAACATCAAGTTCACTGTACCAAGTGTGCAGGTAATCGCAACGACTGGCAATGTGATCACCAACCCCAACACTCTCATTGGTAGCAGTGATCCAGCCAATGCCGTAGACAGCCGCGGCTCGGAAGGCGCCTCGCTATCGATCTTCAATGGATCGAGCTACGTGGCGGCCACATCAGCGGGCGACACCGTCAATGGCTCCCATGGCAGCCTGTTGATCAAAGACGACGGCACGTATACCTATACACCGAATAGCGTTCTCTCCAACACCCTCCGGACGGACGAATTCACCTACAAGCTCACCCATCCGGATGGGGACAACGATACGGCCAAGTTGGTTGTGGAGATCCCCGCCAGCATCACGCCAGTTGCCCTCGACCTGAACGGAGATGGTATTGATTGGCTTCAACTGAATGAAGGTGCCAAGTTTGATTACGGTGCTGGTCTTGTTGCCACCGCCTGGGTTGGCTCTAACGATGGTCTGCTGGCCTACGACTACAACCAGGATGGGCTGATCAATGAAGCCAAGGAGATCGTCTTCACCACCTGGGCGCCCCACATGGCATCCGATCTGCAGGCCCTTCAAGCCTACTTCGATAGCAACTACGACAACGTGCTCAGCCAACTCGATGCTGGTTGGTCTAAGTTCGGAGTTTGGATCGACAGCAATAGCGATGGAGTGAACCAGCCCGGCGAGTTCATCTACCTCAAGGAGGCCGGCATCGAAAGCATCAATCTCACCTACGACCACACCAGCAGCCCATCCGTCGTTGCTGAAGGTGATGTGTCGATCCTCGGCACCTCCACATTCACCTGGGATGCTGCCCATGGTGGCGGTACGGGAACGGCCGCAGACGTGGCCTTTGCCGCGGCTCCTGTTGATGCCCCGGTTGCTGATACTTCAGTTCCAGCTGCCGATACCTTCATCCAGGATGTCGCCATTCCCGATGAGCAGGTGGTTGAGGCTGAGGTCGCTAGCGTGGCTGATCTAGTGGCGCAGTATGTGGGTGAGAACGCCGTTACAGATGAGGCGATGGCTGTGTATCAGCAGGAGCTGGCACTCACCGAGCTGCCGGCTGCGGCAGATCTGGCTGCTGATCCAGCAGGGATTGAGCCCACCGCCGATGCCCTGGCTGCGCTCGACGAGGTTGATGCGCTCCTGCCCGACGATGCCAGCGATGGCATTGCTACGGCCACCGACGTGGTCGACGACTTCTCCTACGCCGTTTGAGCCATGGCTGATACGGATGCCTCATTTGTAGCCGGTGATGTAATCGCCGGCTTGATCGAAACCTTCTTCGAAGCCGTGCGATCCTCGCCAGATCTTGCGGCTCAAGAGGCTCGCCCTGCTGAGCTTGTTTATGAGCTCGATCAGGTAGTTAGTACCTACCTCGAAGAGCAGCAGCTCTCAGCTGATGCCTACCAGCTCATTCAGCAGGATGTGCTCAACAACATCGCCCACGACCTTGCTGAACAGCACGAAGACCTTGCCGATTTCGACGTCAGTTTTGATGCGGCTGGTAATGCCGACCCCGCTGAGGTGATGGCCGCTATGGACCATCACTTCGAGACCCTGTTCAGTTCGGAGTCTTTTAGTGATGATGGGTCGGCCGCCTTAGGCTGACCTCCCAACGGTTGTCTGTGCCCCCCACTGCCCGTCTGCTGCTGGTTGATCCGGATACCCGCTCCTCTGATCTGCTCACCAAGCACCTCCATGTCCATGGCTTTGCCATCAGCGCCGTAGCCAGCACTGATGCCGCCCAGCAGCAGCTTCTAACTGCTGCGCCGCAGATGCTTTTGATCAGCGATGCTCTGCCTGATAGCGCTGCGCTTGTTTTTACCCGCCAACTGCGCGCCGCAGCTAATGCCATTCCCCTGCTGTTGCTCCTATCTCTTGATCACTACAGCTCCCGCGTAGCTGCCCTTGAGGCCGGCGCTGATGATGTCTTATCGCGCCCCTTTGCAATTGAGGAGCTGATAGCTCGGCTGCGTTCCTTAATACGCCGCAGCCGCATGGGGCTCAACCATGTTGATGGCACCGAGCTGCACTACCGCGACCTCACGGTCAATACCGATAGCCGCCAGGTATCGCGGGCAGCTACCCCGATTAAGCTCACCGTCAAGGAATACGACCTGCTGCTCCATCTGCTCCAGCACCGCGAGCAGGTGCTCTCCCGTCAGGACATCCTTTTGGCCGTCTGGGGGGACTCCTGGGTTGGCGACGAGAACCTGCTCGATGTCTACATCCGCTACCTGCGTAAGAAACTAGAGCGGCCCGAACTTGAACCCTTGATTCACACCGTTCGTGGTGTGGGCTTCATGTTGCAGTGAGCATCATCTGCACCGGCCCTGGGTTAGTCCCGAGTTGCCGATTTGAGGTGATCAGCAGTAAGCCGTCGGCACTGGCCTGAGCCACTAGCAGGCGACCAAAGGGATCACGATGCAACGGCGGCAGGTTGGCCACGGCTAGCTTTTAGCCCTTTGCGGTGTAAGCCAGCTATGAAGAAGGGCCCTTCCACTTACGGCTGATTGCACCGTCATCCAGGAGCAGATTGGGGCCCTGCGCAGCCAGCTGGAGCAGGAGCTGGTGGATGGGTGATTAGATCCGACCCGCATGCATTCTTGATGCAGGAGCTCCGCGAAGCAGGCTTTCGCTGCTGAGGTCTTCATCGATCTCCGTTCAATGGATCCCGTGGCCGGCTCCCGTGTGCACCCAATGGGCACATTGTTCTGGTGTGGCGTGGAGAAGCTTGGGATACCAAGCCAGTGGGCTACTGATGGTGCCCCTATCTGCGAGGTCGACAGTTAGAGCGTTATCAGAATCAGTGACCCCTACAACGCGTTCGCTGGAATTAGCCATGGATCTATGTGAGGTATCACCCCTCCGTAACCCCCTCAATCCGGTCTTCGATCTCCTGATAGATCTCCTGCAGCTGGGCGATGTTTTCGTCGCTGGTTTCCCAGTAGCCGCGGCCATTTACTTCCAGCAGGGTGCCCACGATGCGGCGGAAGCTGTGGGGATTGAGCTCCATTAGACGCTTGCGCATCTCAGGATCATTAATGAAGGTTTCGTTTGCCTCCTCATACACAAAGTTGTCTACTGAGCCACTGGTGGCGCTCCAGCCCAGGGTGAAGTTGAGCCGTTTGGCCACCTCCCTCACGCCCTCGTAGCCGCTATTCAACATGCCCTCATACCACTTGGGGTTGAGCAGCTTGGTGCGCGAATCGAGGCGAATGGTTTCACTCAAGGAGCGCACCTGGGCGTTGGCCGTGGTGGTATCGGCGATATAACTTGCCGGTGCCTTGCCGTCATCACGCAGGCCAGCGATCAGCTTGGTGGGGTCGGAGTCAAAGTAGTGGCTCACATCGGTGAGAGAAATCTCGGCTGAATCCAGATTCTGGAATGTCACATCAGCGGTTTTCATGGCTGATTCGAATACTTCGCGGTTCTGGTTCATCTCACCTGGGTTGTCGGCGTTGAAGGCGAATGTCTTGCGAGAAAGATACATCTCTTGCAGCTCATTCTCCTCCTCCCAAGTGCTGTTTTCCACCGCCAGGTTTACGTTTGAGCTGTAGCTGCCGCTGGCATTGGAAAACACCCGCGTCGCCGCATCACGCAGGGACACACCCTGGGCCGCCGCCTGCTCCTGGGCGTGGCGCCTCACGTAGTTCATATCAAGGGGCTCATCGGCCTCAGCTGCCATCTTCACGCCCTGATCTATCAAGCCCATCTGGTTGATAAACAGGTCGCGGAATACGCCGCTGCAATTCACCACGACGTCGATGCGGGGCCTGCCGAGTTCCTCAAGGGAAATCAGCTCCAGCTTGTTGACCCGGCCCAGGGAATCTGCTACCGGCCGCACGCCGATAAACCAGAGGATCTGCGCCAGCGACTCGCCGTAGGTCTTGATGTTGTCGGTGCCCCAGAGCACGCAGGCGATCGTTTCGGGCCAGGCGCCCTGCTCGGCCTTTTGGCGCTCGATTAACCGGTCCACCACCACCTTGGCGGCAGCAATGGCTGCCCGAGTAGGGATCGACTGGGGGTCTAGGGCGTGGATGTTCTTGCCGCTGGGCAGCACGCCCGGGTTGCGGATCGGGTCGCCGCCGGGGCCCGGCAGCACGTATTCGCCATCGAGGGCCTTGAGCAGGCTCTGCATTTCCATATCGGCGCAGATCTGCTCAAGGCAGAAGCGCAGGTAGCCAAACAACTTGTCGAGCTCGGCTTGATCCACCCCTGGGAAGCCAGCCGCGCGGCAGGCACTCAGCCAGGGGCTGGGCAGTTGGAAGCCGAATTTCTCCAGCAGGGCAAACAACCAAGCGAAGTTCTGGCGCATAGTTACCCGGCCATCGGCGCCGGTCACCGCCTTCACCATCGAGCCCACCGCCGCGCGACACACCTCGGTGATCGTGCGGTTGAGCTCCACATCGACGAGCACACCGTCGTCGTTGCCTTTGTAGATGTCGGTAATCGTGCGGCCCCGGCTCTCGGCCAGCAGGGCCGGCAGGGAGCGCAGGCCATCTTCCTCGCGCTCGAGCGCGGCAATGTTCACCAGGGTGGCGATTGCTTCCTCGGCAGTTGGTGGCTTACCGATCGTGTGCAGGCCGCAGGGCAGCAGCCGGCTTTCGATCTCCATCAGCTGGCGGTACACCGCACCCACCACGCCATCGCGGCCGTCGAGGCCGATCTCCGAGGCATCGGCTTCGGGAAGCACCACGTCTTTGTCAAGGTTGCACTGGCGCGCCGTTTCCACGATCGCGTTGACTATCTGCACACCCCGGCTGCCTTCGCGCAGCTGCTGGTAGCTGCCCACCAGCTCGCCGAGTTCCTTGAGTCCCCGATAGAGGCCGGCATTTTCAGCCGGTGGTGTGAGGTAGCTGATCGTGGAGGCATAGCCGCGCCGCTTGGCGATGGTGGCTTCGCTTGGGTTGTTGGCGGCGTAGTAGTAAAGATTTGGCAGGGCACCGATCAGGGAATCGGGGTAGCAGGTTTCGCTCATGCCCATCTGCTTGCCGGGCATGAATTCCAGCGAGCCGTGGGTGCCGAAGTGCAGCACCGCATCTGCCTGCCACACCTTCTCCAGATAGGTGTAGTAAGCGGCAAAGCCGTGGTGGGGGCTGGCGCTGCGGGAATAGAGCAGCCGCATCGGGTCGCCCTCGTAGCCAAAGGTGGGCTGCACACCCACAAACACGTTGCCGAAGTGGCGGCCGTAGATCAGCAGGTTGGTGCCGTCGCTGTTCAGGTTGCCGGGGGGCTTGCCCCAATTTTCTTCAAGCCGCTCGGAATAGGGGGTGAGGCGCTCGTATTCCTCCACGCTCATGCGGTGGGCGATCGCCAGCTCCGGTGCACCCTGGAGGGCTTCTGGGTCGTTAATTACCGCCTCCATCAGCGCCTTGGGCGTGCGCGGCATGTTCTGTACGTCGTAGCCCTTGAGCTGCATCTCCTCCAGCACCCGGAAGATCGAGCCAAATACATCTAGATAGGCCGCCGTGCCCACGTTGCCCTTATCAGGGGGGAAGCTGAAAACGGTTATCGCCAGCTTCTTTTCAGCCCGGGGCTTGATCCGCAGGGAGGCCCAGCGGATTGCGCGCTCGGCGATTGCCTCGACCCGGTCTTGCAGGGTGTGGGCTTTGCCGGTGGCGTCGTCACGGCCGCTGAGCACGATTGGCTCAATGGCGCCATCGAGCTCGGGGATGGCGATCTGCAGGGCTACCTGCACTGGGTGCAGACCTAGATCGCTCTCCTCCCACTCCTGGGTGGTTTGAAACACCAAAGGCAACGCCACCATGTAGGGACGATTCAGCTTTTTAAGCACCTCAATTGCCTTGGGGTGGTCCTGCCTGGCCGGACCACCCACCAGGGCAAAGCCAGTCAGTGACACCACCCCATCCACCAATGGGAAGTCGGGGTTGAGCGGGTCGTAGAAGAAGGCATTCACCGGCTTGGTGAAATCGAGCCCGCCGCAGAAGACCGGAATCACGGTGGCGCCGCGATATTCCAGCTCCTGAATGATCGCCACGTAGTGAGCTTCATCGCCGGTGACGATGTGGCTGCGCTGGAGCACCAGGCCGATCACCGGACCATTGCGGGCCTGCTCGCTGAGATCGCCGCGGCTGGAATTCCAATTTAGATATTCCTTGAGATCTTCAAACATCCCCGGTGCCAGCGGGTGCCAGATGCCTAGGTCTGGGAATACCTCCGGCTCAGCCACAACCACCGCGGGCCGGTCGGCCGCCTCGCCAGAGCCTCCGCGGGGGAAGACGTACTTGTCGGCCAGCATCAACAGAAAATTCCGGAGATTGTCTGGCGTGCCGCCCAGCCAATACTGGAAGCTCAGCATGAAAGAGCGCGCATCTTGCGCCTTCTCCACCGGCAGGTATTTCAGAACAGTCGGCAAGGTATTGAGCAGCTTCAACATCGCGTCTTGGAAGCCAGCGCCGCCCGCTTCCTTGCGCTTTTTCATGAAGCTGGCAATGGCGCTCTTGCTTTGACCCAGCTGGGCCATCGAGAAGGTGCCGAGCTTGTTCAGTCGCATCACCTCCGGCATGGAGGGAAACACCACTGCTGCCTTGAGCCGATCGCGGTGCGGAGCCACTGCTTCCACCACCTTCTGAGCCAGATCTTCAATGAAGATCAGCGAAGCGATAAACACATCCGCCGCGGCCACGTCAGCCTGAAAATCGGCGTAGTTCTGGGGGTCGCGCAATTCCTCGATCAGGTAGCCGCTCAGCTCGATCGCCAGGGGGCCGTTCTGGGCATTGAGCGAGTTGGCGGCCTGGGTAAGGGCGTTTTGGTACTGGGGTTCGAGCACCACATAAACGGCCTTCATCACGGCACGGCCGTTCACGTCGCCGGGCGTAACGCGGCGGTTGGTGGAGCGAACCTGCGTGAACATCAGCGCCAATAAGGGGTTATTGGGGAATCTACGGATGTATCCGCCTTGATGCGAGGTCTTGCCCCACATGCCGCGCATAGGCTCGCTGCCAGCGCTTCTAGACCGCCATGGCTCCTGCACCCGATCCGGCCTCTGGGGCACCCATCCCCGTGGTGGTGGCCGGTGCCCTGGGCCGCATGGGCGCCGAGGTGGTGCGGTCCGTGCTTACGGCCCCCGATTGCACCCTGGTGGCCGCCATCGACACCACTCCTGACAAGGAGGGTGCTGACCTGGGCTTGGAGCTCGGCCTAGGCGAATTGGAGCTGGCGATCACCAGCGACTTCGAGGGGGCCATGTGCCAAGCCAGCCAGGCAGCGCGGCAGGGCGGCGCCGCCGTGCTGGTGGATTTCACCCACCCCTCGGTTGTCTACGAGCACACCCGCGCCGCGATCGCCTACGGCGTGCACCCGGTGATCGGCACCACGGGCCTCTCGCCAAGGCAGCTAGCTGATCTGGCCGGCTTCGCCGAGAAGGCGAGTGTGGGCGGTGCCGTGATCCCCAATTTTTCGGTTGGCATGGTGCTGCTGCAGCAGGCCGCCGCCGCCGCCGCCCGCTTCTACGACTTCGCCGAGCTCACCGAACTGCACCACAACCGCAAGGCCGATGCCCCCAGCGGCACCTGCATCAAAACCGCCGAGCTGATCGAGGAGCTGGGTAAATCCTTTAACCCCCAGCAGGTGGAGGAGCACGAAACCCTGGCGGGCTGCCGCGGCGGCCAGCGCGATAGCGGCCTGCGCCTGCACTCGATCCGCTTGCCGGGGCTGGTGGCCCACCAAGAGGTGATGTTTGGTGCTCCCGGCGAGACGTACACCCTGCGCCACGACACGATCGAGCGCTCCGCCTACATGCCCGGCGTGCTGCTCACCGTGCGCAAGGTGCGCCAGCTGGCTGGCCTGGTGTATGGCCTGGAGCGGCTGATCTGATGCTGCTTCCCTTGCGCCCCGGCGAGCTGCTGCGCCTGATCCCAGCGGTCGCCACCGGCCCCCAGTTCAACGCCTGCACCGGCAATCCCCGCAAGGTGCTGCAGCGGGTGCTGATCTCGGTGATCGGCGCGGTGATTGCCCTATTGATCAGCCAAACCCTGCTGTTCTCCAGCCAGTTTGGCCCGGTATTCCTGGTGGTGGGCTTTGTGTTTGCCCTCTACCTGCTCTGGGGACCGATCCTCGAGGCGGGCCAGAAAAATTCCACCCTGCGCCGCTATCCGGCTGCAGCCCTGTTTGAAGGCCAGATAGTCGATCTATATACCCGCGAAATCGTGGAGGAGCGCCGCGAACAGGCCAACAACGACGGCCGCCTGGAGCTGGTGGAAAACCGCCGCACCTGGCTCACCCTCGAGCTTGAGGACGAGGAGGGCTATCTCGGCAAGGTGCGCTTCCCCTTTGAAAAAAAACACCAGCAGATTCGTGCCGGCATGGTGGTGCGGGTGTTGGTGCTGAGCGAGCGCAAGGATTTTTCTCAAATAGGGGCGATCAGCGACGCCTGGCTGCCCCAGCTCAAGCTTTGGGTTGGTGAATACCCCTTCCTGCTGCGACCGGCCTTTGAGGAGCTCTGCCTGAAGCGGTTCCGCTGAATCCAGGCGCAGCATTTTCCCAAGCCGCAGTTACAAGCTGCAATATTGCGTTACAGTTGCGCAAAGCACGCGTCAGGTTTCCATGACTCAGATCACCCCCTCGATCGAAGCTGCCACCATCCGCGGCGCCACAGTTACCACCGAAGACGGCGGCCGCCTCAATGCTTTTGCCACCGAGCCCCGCATGGAAGTGGTGTCAACCGAAAGCGGCTGGGGCTTCCACGAGCGCGCCGAGAAGCTCAATGGTCGTATGGCCATGCTCGGCTTCATCGCCCTGCTTGCCACTGAATACGCCCTGGGTGGTGAGTCCTTCACCCGCGGCCTGCTTGGCATCGGCTGATCTGCCCGCTCTCGCAACAGCCTGAGCCTTTGCTACACCAACTGCCGCAGCTACACAGCTGCGGCTTTTTTGTGCCCGATCCCCGGGCTGATCCTCCATCGCCATGGTCGAGTCCAAACCGGTTCTGCGGGCCCTGGTGAATGGGGCGGGCCCCACCGGTGCCCTCACGGCCCTTGCCCTGGCGGACGCTGGCTGGCAGGTGCAGATCAGCGATCCCCTGCCCGCCGCTGTGCTGCTCGAGCGCAGCCGCGCCTACGCCTTCACCCATTCCAGCCAGCGCCTGCTGGAGCAGCTGGGGCTGTGGTCAGCCGTGCAGGAGTTGCTGGTGCCCTTCCGCTCCCTGCAGCTCCTTGATCTGGCCACCCAGCGCCAGGTGCCTTTCTGCTTGGCGGATCTGGGCTCGCGGCGGGCGGCGGCACCGGCGGCGGCCGTGGGCTGGGTGGGACAGCACCGGCCGCTGATGACCCTGCTGTTGGAGCGCCTGGGCTCCCATCCCGCCATCACCCTGGAGTTGGGCACGCCGCCGCCGCACGCTGCAGCCAAGCAGCCGCAGCACGACCTGATCGTGGCGGCCGACGGCCCCCACTCCCCTAGCCGGGAGGCCCTCGGCATTGGCGTGATTCAGTGGGCCTATCGCCAAAACTGCCTCACGGCACTGGTGCAACTCCGCGGCAGCGCCGACGACCAGGCCTGGGAGCTGCTGCGGCCCGAGGGGCCCTTTGCGGTGCTGCCCCTGGGCGATGGTCTGTTCCAGCTGGTTTGGAGTGCCCCAGCCCAGCGCTGCCGCCAGCTTGAAAGCCTCGGCGATTCAGCCTTCCTTGATGCCCTGGCAGGTGCCCTGCCAGACCAGCTTCAGCCCGATGCCCTGCTCGACGATCCGCGCGCCTTCCCGGTGGCCCTGCTGCTGGCCCGGCGCCTGCACCGCGGCCATACGGTGCTGGTGGGGGAGAGCGGTCACCGCTGCCATCCAGTGGGCGGCCAGGGGCTAAACCTCTGCTGGCGCGATGTGGCCACCCTGCATTGCCTGGCCCGGCGTGCAGCGGCCGGGCGGCTGGCCGTGCACCGCTTGCCGGCGGCCTATGCAAGGCGGCGTTGGCCGGATTTGCTGCTCACCCTGCTGGCTACCGATCTGCTGGTGCGGTTTTTCTCGAATCGCTCGCCCCTGCTGCTGCCCCTGCGCCACCTGGCCCTGCTGCTGCTGGCCAAGCTTGCTCCCCTGCGCCAGCTCAGCCTGTCCGCCATGACCGATGGCCCTTGCCAGCTGCTGCGCCGCTGATCAGCATGGGCTATCCGGGGCCGCATGCATGGTGATCAGCACCAGTTCCCAACCGCCGCCTTCGGCGGCGCTGCTGCGTCTGCTGCGCAATCAATTCGGCCTGAGCGAGAGCGCCCTGGCCCTGGGATTGCGCCAGGCCCAGCAGGAGCAAGCGCCCCTGCCGGTGGTGCTGTGGCGCTTCGGGCTGATCAGCCTGGAGCAGTTCGATGCCCTGCTGAGTTGGCAGGATCAGGAATAGATGATCAGCGACTCCACGGGCTGATCTTCAGGCAGCTTGCGGCGCCCTTCCAGGGCCGCCAGTTCGGCCACAAAGCCGAAGCCACACAGTTCACCACCAGCCGCAGCCACCAGCTCGGCGCAGGCCGCAGCGGTGCCGCCGGTGGCCAGCAGATCGTCGATGATCAGCACCTTGGAGCCATCGGCCAGGGCATCGCTGTGGATTTCCAGACGGTCGCTGCCGTATTCGAGGGCGTAGTCCACGCCCGTAACTGCCCCGGGCAGCTTGCCGGGCTTGCGCACTGGCACAAAACCCAATCGCACGGCGGTGGCAAGGGCTGTGCCCACGATGAAGCCCCGCGACTCAATGCCCACGATCAGGTCGGGCTGCAGCCGCTCGCACACTGCGCTCAGCTGACGGATCACTTCCTGCCAGCCGTCCGGGTCGCGCATCAGCGGCGTGAGGTCGCGAAACAGGATGCCGGGCTTGGGAAAATCAGGCACATCGCGCACAAATTCCCGCAGGTCTGGGGCCATGAACGTGACGGTTGGGTGCACTTGCTGGCATCATCGCAGCCATGCCCCTTGATTCATTCGCTCCTGAATCGGCCGCCCGGCTTCCCCGCCGCGGCCTCGAACGCCTCGACCTGCTCTTGCTCAGCGCCGAGGCCCTCGACCTCAACGGCGGTGAGGCAATGGTGTGGATGAGCGAGCAGATGGGCTTCACCACCCTCTTCCCAAACCGGGTGGAACTGTGGAAAAGCCGCTGCACCAACCCCCTGCGCCGCACCACTCGCCGCGAAGGTCTGGAGCCAGCTGAAACCGACGCCCTAATCCGCATTCTTTGCGCCTTGGCAGACCGCCTCTACCCCCTGCTGCGCGGTCTGCTCTCCAGCGCCGAGCCGCCTGAAGTGCTCAGCGAGCGTTGGAACCTATTCCGCAGCCGCCTGGCCGATCTGGTACGCCAGCGCATGAACCTCCGTCGTGGTGGCGTGCAACTGTTGCTCGATCCCGAGTCAGGTGCCCGCCAGTCGCGGCTGCTGATCCAGGCCCTGGCCCTGGGCTCCGGGGTTGGCGGTTTTGAGCGGCTGCGCGCCAGCCTGCTGGATGCCCAGCCATGATCCAGCCCCTGAGCCTGCAATGAAGCAAGTACTGCAGTTCGACCAACTCAGCTGCCGCCTCAAGGTGGAGGGTCTGCCGGATGTGTCGGTCGGACAGAGCGGCCAGAACCTCGGCATCATCACGGGCTGGAGCTTGGCCTGGGCCGGTCGCCCCGAGCTTGAGGGCCGCAAGGAGCACCTGCTATCCCTGATGAAGGTGGTGCTGCCCTACGCCCGCTACCTGATCAGTGGTGTGCCGCGTCGCTTTGGCGCCGAGCCCGAGCCGGTGGAGATAGGTCCGGGGCCAGAGGGCGGCCATGGCCTGCTGCTGCGCAGTAGCCAGCCGGACACGCCCCCATTACAGCTCAATCTCGATGATGCCGAGCTGGCCGATCTGGTGCGGGTGCTGGATCAATTGCGCCTCGATTCGCGGCTGCAGTTGCCCCTGGAGCTGCCTGAGACCATGCCTCTGAAGGGCCGCGAGCTGCTGGAGCGCCGCCCCCTTGCCCAGCGCCTTGCAGCGCCGCTGGCAGGGCTGCTGGCTGTGGTCGTGGCCTCTGGGCTAGGGCTGCTGATACCAGAACCCAAGCCCGGGATAGAGCCAACGCAGCGTCCAGCTGCCGCCCAAGCTAAATAGCAGCTATTGACGTAACCGGTTAGCTGGTCACACTTGGGTATCGCTGAGAGAGTTTGAATTGGGTCCATGGCGGCGCTGACCTGGTCGGAATTGCGGATTCGGGTGGCTCGACTTGGGGCCTCCCTCGATGTGGTCGTGCGCAGTGATCCGGAGGTTTGCGGGCTCAGCGGCGACGACTTCCGCATCTCCCTGCATCACGGCGGCCAGGGGGATTGCACCGTGGCAGATCTCTCCTTGATCGACTGCCCCAACGAGTTGGTGCTGATGGAATTCGAGCGCTGGATGCGCGGTGCCGGTTACGTCCTCGAGGTATGACCTCCCCCCGTAGCCGCGCCCTGCAATTGCCCACCACAGGCGCGTCGACCGGACGGGTATTTCGCCGCCGCCACCGCCCGGCCCGCTGGCGTCAGGCCGCTATCGCCCTGCTGCTGGGCGCTGCCGGCGCCGGGCTGATGCTGGCCTTGCTGCAGTTACCGGAGCGCTTCGACACCTTTTTGGTGCTGAGCACCGCCCTAGCCAACCTGATCGGCGGGGTGCAGCAGGCGCTTTGGGGACTGGTGCAATTGCTGGCGGTGGTTCTGCTGGTGCTGGCGGCCATTGCGGCCCTGGGCTTGGTGGTTGCTGGGATCATCCGTCTGGTGCGAGCTTTATGGCCCCAGCCCAGCCGCCGCAGCTAGTTATGGAGACTCTCAGCAATGGGAAAACACAAGAAAAGCGATAAAGCCCCCAACTCGAGCAAGCCCCAGCCACCCCTTTTGGGGTCCCTCAGCGATCGCTACTACCCGTCACCTTTGCTGGAAGATCTGGCCAGCAATGGGGGCCGGCTAGATCGCAAGGTTTACGAGAAAGAGCTCACTAGGCTGCAGGTGGAGCTGGTAAAAATGCAGTACTGGCTGAAGGCCTCTGGCTTTCGGCTGATCGTGCTGTTCGAGGGCAGGGATGCGGCCGGTAAGGGCGGCACGATCAAACGAATCACCGAACCGCTAAACCCCCGTGGCTGCCGGGTGGTGGCCTTGGGCACCCCCTCTGATCAACAGAAAACCCAGTGGTACTTCCAGCGCTACGTCGAACACTTCCCTTCAGCTGGGGAGATCGTCGTATTTGATCGCAGCTGGTACAACCGAGCTGGGGTGGAATCGGTAATGGGCTTCTGCACACCAGCCCAAACGGAGGAGTTTCTGCAGAGCTGCCCGGAATTTGAGCGGATGGTGGTGCGCTCTGGAATCGTGCTCCTCAAGTATTGGTTTTCAGTGAGCGATGCGGAGCAGGAAAGCCGCTTCCAGTCCCGTATCGAAGATCCCACCCGCCGCTGGAAGCTCAGTCCGATGGACTTGGAGGCCCGCAACAAGTGGGAAAGCTTTTCAGCCGCTAAAGATCATATGTTTGCTCACACCAACATCCCCGAAGCGCCCTGGTTCACCGTGGAGGCAGACGACAAACGCCGCGCCCGCCTCAATTGCATTCACCACCTGCTCAGCAAGATTCCCTACGAAGACATGACACCTCCAGCGATCAAGCTGCCGCCCCGCAAGCCACCCAAGGGCACGGCTCGTCCGCCACGCAACGAGCAGTTCTTCGTGCCCAACCTATATCCCTAGCTGTGTAGGCGCGCAAACCAGAGGCCAGCCAGCTGGTAGGAGCTCCAAAGGAACGCCAATAGAAACAACCAATTCAGCCAGGGGGGACGCTGGGGACTCTCTGGGGCCATGAACAGCCAGGCTGGGTTGGTAGCCCCCAGATTCGCACCACAGGAATTTGTAGGCCATAAAAAAGCAGGGATTGCTCCCTGCCTGATCACCACTCCCTTCATGGCGCTCAAGAGCAGCCTAGAAAAGATGGGATCAAGTGAGCCAAACCCATATCTTTTGAACCGCATCACGCAACGTGACGGTCTGTGCCGGCGCATTGGCCTGGGGCGGCAACCCCCGTAATATGCCGCAACTTCACTGATCCGATCTGGCCTGGAAATGGGCAACCCAATCAGTCGTGAACTGTTTTTGGCAAGGGCCCGATCCCGTTTTGGCGATCAATACGACTACGCAGCCATCCTCTACAAGAGCTACAAGACCCCAATCAAGATTCGCTGCAATATGCATCCAGTCAAAGAGATTTCGATCACCCCCGAGAAGCACCTTCAAACCACCGGCGGCTGCAAATACTGCCTAAGGGAGAAGCGCATAATCAATCTCGAAAGGGAGCTCAACCGCGCCTGCGCGGAGCCCGCCGTAGCAATGCGCCGCTTCAGCCACCTTCATGACTGATGCCAGACCAGCCCTGCAAGCACTTGCGGGGCTGGGAACTGCTGATGTCATTGGAACGGAGAGGGCGGGATTCGAACCCGCGGAAGCTTTCACTTCGCTGGTTTTCAAGACCAGAGCCATCAACCACTCGACCACCTCTCCAGAGGGTCGGTGCGGCATTGCCACACCGATGTTTCATCTTAATTGGTCAGTTGTTGCCCGGTTTAGCCAAAGGCAGTAGGCACTTGTCTGAATCGCAGCCAGCTGGGCCTGCCTCCACCAGCTCACCGCGGTCGTAGCGCTGAAGAGCTTCAAAGAAGCAGGTGGTGCTGCGCCGGGCGGCCACCTCAGCGTTGAGACGCAGGTAGGTTGCATGGTCGATTGGTTCAAATGGCAGCCGCGGGAAGGTGGCGTTGGCGTCAAAACGGGCCAATAGGGCTGCAGAGATGTAGCCCTCGCCTTGATCGATTGCCTGATAAATGGCATCTGCCAGGGCTTCTATTTCGTTTTCGCGAAACTCCACCGTGGCTGAGGTGTTGTGGGCTGTGTAGTGCTTCTGCACCTGCATGTAAAAGTCGAATTGGGCCAGGGCTGAGAAGTTGTTGATCTCCACCGCATCCGCACCGGGAATATTTGCCCAGCTCACTTCGGTGGGAATTTCCACCAGCCACTCGGTGCAGCGGGGATCAAACGGATCATCAAGCAGGCGGCCCTGTTCGTCCTTATCGCTTTGCGAGGGCACGATTGTGTAGCCGTAATCCATGCAGGCAAGGGCCACAGGATCGTTCTTGCGGAAGGTGATGCGGCGGATGAAGCGCTGGGCTTTGGGGGGGTGCCAGCCAGGTGATGCTCCGGTGAGCAGGCTCTTGGTGCCAGCGGGCTGCACGGTGGTGCATCGGTTGGGGCGGCGCAGGCCGTGACGATCGCAGTAGTCCCAAACCGCCGTATTGACGACCTGCTTCCAGCGGCTCAAGAATTCGGCCTCCTTTGCCTTGAAGGCCAGGCCTTCGGCCGTGTTGGGCCGCCCCGCTTCCCACCAGGTGAGCCAGGGCGTGCCAAAGGCGTGCACAAAGAAGTCGAATAGGCCGGTGAAGCTCACGCCTACGATCGGATCCCAGGCGCGGCTCTGGCGGTAGCGCTCCACCTCGAAGCGATGGTTGAGCAGGCAGGCCACGGCCAGGCCGGCGGCACGGAAGGCCTCCTCCTGGGACACCAGATCGGCGGGGTCGATCTGGTTGAGGTGGATTTCAGCCAGATTGCAGTGGAAGTCGGCGCCGAGGATCTCGCCGCAGGGGTTTAGCCCGTACCGGCCTAGGCGGTGCTCCAGCTCCGCGGCGCCGATTTCGGGGTGGTGGGTGGTGAGCCAGCGGCCGGCTTGCTCGCGGCCTTGGTCGCAGTAGATGCCGATGAACTCTGTGCGCAGCTCTGGGGTGCTGAGCAGGTCGGCGTTGGAGCGGGCGATGGCCTCGGGAGCGAACTGGATCGCGCCTTCGCCGCTCTGGAACTGCTTAACAACAGCATCAAGCACCGTGGCCCGGTCGGGCCGGTTGTGGAAGACCCGGGTGTGGTTGGCCATGCGCAGGGAATCCCTTTCCGGATCGATGCTCCAGTTGCCCTCGCTGTCCTGCTGCCAGAGGTTCTCCTTAGCTCCGGCGGCGGAGTTGTCGTCAGCGCAGAACTGGCGCATGCCGGCGCTGCGGCGGATGTTGCCGGCCACGATCGTGACGGCAGCCTCATCGATCAGCAGGCAGCACTCCACCGAGGTGAGCTGGCGGCCCTGGGCCTTATTGAGGATCTGGGCTACGCGGCCGTAGAGGTCCTTGAGTTTCACCGGGTTGGCCATGCCACCGAAGCCCTTGAGGGTTTCGCCCACGGGCCGCACATCGGAGAGATCGACGCTGATTTCGATGGGGCTGGTGGGGTCAAAGCGCTCGTCGCTGCAGAGATTGAGCAGCAGCTGATAGCTGTCCACCCAGCCGCGGCGCGTGTCACCCACCTTGATGGCAACTCGGTTGGCCTCGATGCTGTGGCTGGTGTGCTCCTGCCGTTGGCCAGCCGGAGTGGCACCGATATCGGTCACAGCGGCGATGCTGAGCCGGTTGCGCACCGCCGGCAAGCGCCCAATCAGGTGCGGCTCGATGATGGCGCCGGTGCCGCAGCCCATCATCGCCAGGTCCATCATTAGACCGAAGGCTTCCCAGTCCACCAGGTTGGTGGAGGTGCAGTTGTAGGCGCCAGAGAAGTTGTGCTGTTGCTCGATCCATTCGGTGCCGCCGATCCACAGCCAGCGTCCTGAAGGCAGAGCTTTTTGCTGCTGCTGCATGCGGCGCATCAGCTCAACCTCCGCCTCGCTGAGGTTGCCGAGCTTGCTCAGACCGCCGAGGTTGCGCTCAGCCACCTGGTGCCAGCTTTCCCTGCCGGTCTCGGTCTTGCGGCTGTAGGTCCGGTAAAACACCGGGTTGGCAGCAGGAGCGGTGGCTGGAAAATCCAGAGCCTCGCCCGCCGGACTGCCGCTGGCGGCGGCAAAAGCCTTTTCCGCCGTAGCAGCTTCGGCGTTCTGACTGGCGGCTGTAGGGGGCGTGGCTGAGAGCGTCACAGGCAGTACGGCCCGAAGTTGAGCCGAACCATAACGCCACAGGTGGGGTGTGCAATGTCTGGTAGACACCAGCGACAGTGCACTGCCCAGCAAGGCTGCGCCACAGTGGATCTGGAAATCTTGAATTTTGATGCTGCGCATTCCGGAGCCGGAGCTGATGGACGAGGCAGGCCAGGTGCTGGCCTATGCCCAGGCCGATTTCGCCGCCTCCGATGCGGCGATGGTGGAGCGGCTAGCTCAGCTCTGCGCTGAAGATCCAGGCACGGCCTTGGTGGATCTGGGTTGCGGCCCGGGCAACATCAGCTTGCTTCTGGCCAGCCGTTGGCCTGCTGCAAAGGTTTTAGGGCTCGACGGGGCGCCTCGGATGCTTGCGGTGGCGCGCGAGCGCCTGGCCGGAGCGTCGCCGGATCTGGCGGCTCGGCTGCGCTTTGTGCAGGCGCTGTTGCCCCTTGCTGCCGCAGGCGAGCTTGAAGCTCACTTCTCGGCGGTGGTGAGCAACAGCCTGTTGCACCACCTGCATGATCCGGCGGCGCTTTGGCAGACGGTGGCCCAGCTCGGCGCCCCTGGGGCCTTTGTTTATGTCCAAGACCTGCGCCGGCCCGATAACGGCGAGGCAGTTGAGGCCCTGGTGGCTTCCGAGATGGAAGGAGCGCCCGAGGTGCTGCGGCGCGACTACCGGGCTTCCCTGCATGCGGCCTTCACCCCAGAGGAGGTGCAGCAGCAGCTGGAGCAGGCCGGGCTGGCCGCCCAGCTCCAGGTGGCGCCGCGGCAGGAGCGCTACTTGGAGGTATGGGGCCGGCTGGCTTAGGCGTTGTCTTGCTCGATGACAAACAAGGCGCATGCTTAAATCCTTCACTTCGAGATGCCTTCGGTAACTGAGAAGACTTTGCGAACGGTGGGTGTGTCTTTTAGGGGCTATATCCCTGCTCAGGGGTTAACTATGTTCCCCTGTGATAAGCAACAGAGGGCAAACCTAATGCAGGGTCTCCCCTACGTATACATATTGGCCGCCGGCGCCAACCCTATGGCCCAACTCGAAACCATCGCCACTGCGATGAATTCCATTCCGGACATAATCTTCTACAAGGACACGCAAGGCATTTGTCGCGGTGGCAACACCGCATGGTCCAATTTGCTCGGCAAGCCGCTCGATCAACTCATTGGCAAGTCCGATTTAGATCTCTTCCCAGAAGTAATGGCCAAGCCCTTCCAGTCGTATGACAAAGCCATGCTGGCTAGTGGTAAACCCACCCGAAACAATGAATGGTTGGTTTATCTTAATGGAAAGAAAGTTTATGTTGAGACGCTGAAAACGCCCTGGATAGGTAAGGACGGCAAAGTCGTAGGCGTGCTCGGCGTTTGCCACGAGATCAAGCCCGACTTCGCCATAAAGCCATGAATATCGCTCCATAAAATAAACCGGTGTCGCACTCTCGGCCAAGGTCTACCTGCTATTGCACGCCAATCAAGTTCTCCATATCTATCTAATCATTCGCCTGGGGCACGACATCCTGTCGTGCTGATGCGTAGTTAAAATGATTTAACGCTTTTGGGATCGTGGTTGTCCAGGGGGCCAGCGCTAGCGGTGATACTTTTTGCCCCCCTTACCTGACCCTCCCACCTGAAGACGCTTCGTGGTTTTCAGCGGAAGGGTGGCGCCTGGATCCAACCGCCATCGTCGACCAGCCGTTGCCGACCTCGCGGTAATCCCAGGCGGGTGCTCGGCCCCAGATGGCGCTCAAACAATTCGCCGTAGTTTCCAACCGCAGCCACCGCTCGGGCGCCGAAATCCGCGGGTAGCTCCAGCTGGCGGCCAAGGTCGGCCCCCACTCCCAGAAACCGGCGCTGCTCCAGTCGGCGGGGATCGCGCTGTGCTGCCGCCGCTTCCGCCTTCAGGTTTGCCTGGGTCAGGCCCAACTCCTCCGCGCGGATAAGGGCGTAGACGATCCAGCGCACCGCATCGGCCCATCCGGGATCTCCCTGGCGGGTGGCTGGAGCTAGGGGTTCCTGGCTGAGCTCCTCCTTCAGCAGCCTGTGCGCCTGGGGATTGCGGAAGGTGCTGCGGCGGGCTGCCAGCAGTGCCCTGCTGCTGGTCACGGCTGTGCAGCGGCCCTGCAGGTAGGCGGTGAGGCTCTGGTCGTGGGTTTGGAATTTGAGCGGCGTGATGGCGATGCTGTTGCGCCGTCCCCAGTCCGCCAGGTTTTGCTCCGTCGTGGTGCCCGTCACCACGCAGATGGGTTGGCCTGCCAGATCGGCGGCGGCACGGACACCGCTGGCCACCGGCACCAGCAATCCCTGGCTGTCGTAATAGACGATGGGCCCAAAGCTGATGGCGTTCCCCCCTGCCGCATCGCGGCTCAGGCTGATCGAGGTGTTGCGGGCCAAGAGGTCCACCTCGCCGCTCCCCAGTGCCGTGAACCGCTCGGCGGCACTGAGGTGAATAAAGCGCACCCGCTCCCCATCCCCCAGAAGGGAGGCCGCTACGGCGCGGCAGAGGTCCGCATCTAGCCCCTGTTCCCGGTTGCTGGGGCTCAGCCAACTGAAGCCTGGCATCGTGCCCTCAACGCCGCAGATCAGCTGCCCCCGGTTACGGATCAGCGCCATCGTTGAGCTGCCGCGATGATTTTCCGGAGCGGAGCAGCCTGAGCCGGCGAGGGCCATTGCCAGCAGGAGGCTGGGGGCTAGCCAGGTGGGCGTGAGCTGGCTCTTGCCTGTCAGGCTGTGCCGATGCCCAGCACCGAATCGGCCCCCCAGAGCGGTTTGAACGATCCCCACGCCACCAGCACTCCAGAACTGCAGGCCCTCGCCGAGGCGGTGAGTCGCCGCCGCAATTTTGCGATCATCTCCCACCCCGACGCGGGCAAGACCACCCTCACAGAGAAGCTGCTGCTCTACGGGGGCGCGATCCAGCAGGCCGGCGCCGTGAAAGCCAAGGGGGAGCAGCGCAAGGTGACCTCCGACTGGATGGAGCTGGAGAAGCAGCGAGGCATCTCGATCACTTCAACGGTGCTGCAGTTCGACTATGCGGGCAGCACGATCAACCTGCTGGATACCCCCGGCCACCAGGACTTCTCAGAAGACACCTATCGCACGCTGGCCGCCGCCGACAACGCGGTGATGCTGGAAGACGCGGCCAAGGGCTTGGAGCCCCAGACCCGCAAATTGTTTGAGGTGTGCCGCATGCGGCGCATCCCGATTTTCACCTTCATCAACAAGATGGATCGGCCAGGGCGCGAGCCCCTTGAGCTGCTCGATGAGATCGAGCAGGAGCTGGGTCTGGCCTGCTGGCCGGTGAACTGGCCGATCGGCAGCGGCGATCGTTTTCGCGGCGTGATCGATCGTCGCAGCCACGACGTGATCCTGTTTCAGCGCGCCGAGCGCGGCCGCCAGAGCGAGGAAAAGCTGCTCACGGTGCAGGAAGCCCGCGATACGGGGGCCGTGGAGCCGGAGCTCCTGGCTCAGGCCCTTGAGGAACTGGAGTTGCTGGAGGGGGCTGGTGCCGACCTCGACCTGGAGCTGGTGCACGCCGGTGAGCTCTCCCCTGTTTTCTTTGGTTCGGCGATGACCAACTTCGGCGTGCGGCCGTTTCTTGATGCCTTTTTGGAGCTGGCCCAGAAGCCGGTGGGCCGCGCCAGCAATGCCGGTGAGATCGATCCGATCGGCCCCGGTTTCAGCGGCTTTGTATTCAAGCTGCAGGCCAACATGGATCCGCGTCACCGCGACCGGGTGGCCTTTGTGCGGGTGTGCAGCGGCAAGTTTGAGAAGGACATGACGGTGCAGCACGCCCGCACCGGCAAGGCCATTCGCCTATCGCGCCCCCAGAAGCTGTTCGGCCAGGACAGGGAGGTGGTGGAGGACGCCTACCCCGGCGATGTGATCGGCCTCAATAACCCGGGCATGTTCGCCATTGGCGACACCCTCTATCTGGGCCAGAAGGTGGAATACGAGGGGATTCCTTGCTTCTCGCCGGAGATCTTTGCCTGGTTGCGCAACCCCAATCCATCGGCGTTCAAGAGCTTCCGCAAGGGTGTCAATGAGCTGCGCGAGGAGGGGGCGGTGCAAATCCTCTACGACACAGATGAAAGCAAGCGCGATCCGATCCTGGCGGCGGTGGGCCAGCTGCAACTGGAGGTGGTGCAATACCGGCTTGAGCACGAATACGGCGTGCAGACGCGGCTTGAACCGCTCGGTTTTGCGGTAGCTCGCTGGGTGGCCGGCGGCTGGCCAGCGCTGGAGCAGGTGGGGCGGATCTTTAATTGCAAGACGGTGCGGGATGCCTGGAACCGGCCGGTGCTGCTGTTCAAGAACAGCTGGAACCTGGGTCAGCTGGCGGAGGAGCACCCGCAACTGGAGCTGAGCGCCGTGGCGCCGGTGGTGAGCGGAGTGGAGCCGATCAATCTTTAAGCCGATCACCCTTTAATCCGTGCAGGCGCCCGAGCCCATGTCAAGCAGGGGCGATACCGGCGGTGCCCCCAAGCGCTCCATATCCTCACTCCATTCGGCAAGAGCCATGGCTTCCTTCCTGTCTCTGTGGAAGGCCTGCGGTCCGGTAGCTGTGCCCCTGCTGATTTTATCGGTGGCGGTATTCACCGTGGGATTTGATCGCTGTGCGTTTTGGTGGCGCTGGTTTGCCCGTGGTCGCCGTTCCTGGCGGCAGCTGCGTACGGCGCTGGCGCAGGCACCTTCTGCGGAGCTCCGCCTTCAGTTGCTTGACGACTGTGACCACCAGATGACTTGGGGTGAGCCCTTGCTGCAGGCAGCAGTGGTGCTGGCTCCGCTGCTGGGCCTGATCGGCACGACGGCTGGCTTAATGGCTGTGCTGAAGCAACTAGGCAGCCAGCTGCTGCTGCCGCCCGGTGCTCCCTTGGCCGGCTACGGCGACGTGTTGCTTCCCACCCTGCTTGGTCTGCAGATCACTTTTGTGGCGATGGCGTTGCTGTTGCTCAACCAGGGGCTGCGCCGCTGGCAGTTGCGTCATTGCGCCAACCCCTGATGCAGCAGCCAAGCGCCGCACAACCAGGGCTCTTAACCGCCTTGGTGCCCCTGGTGGCAACCAGCATCACCGTGTTGCTGGCAGTTGCTGCCCTGCCCAGCCTGGTGCAGCAAGCCAACCTGAGAGTGCACCCCGAGCCCGCCCTTGGCGGCGGTGATGTGTTGGTTGTGGCCCGCGCCGCATCCGGCCGCTGGATTCTCAACGGTGCCCCCCAAGCGGATGAGGGCCTGCTTCGCCAACTGCAGGCTCGCCCGCCCGCGGTGGTGGCTGTGCGTTTCCAGCCCTCGGCTGGCTTGGCCAGCGCTGAGGTGGCCGCCTCTCTCGATTGGTTGCAGCACCACTCCCGCTTGCCGGTGCTGGTGGAGTGGCCGGGAGGAATGCGGTGAAGCAAGCCTGGCTGCTGCAACCCTTCTCCCATGCGCTGCTGGCAACGGCTCTATGCGCTTTTTCCCTGGGCCTGCTGCTGCTGCCCCAGGTGAGGCTGCAGCGCCCGTTGGCCCAGGGGGTAATCAGCCTGCACCTCGCTGCCGACGGTGGCCTGAGGCTCTGGAACCAGCCCATTGCCGCCGCCGAGCTGCGGCGCTTGCTTGCCGCACCGGCCCTGCGCAGCAGGGCGAATCGCTTGCGGATCGTGCCCGATCCCGACACCCCCTGGGGTGACGTCCGCCGCCTGCTCAGCCAGCTCGATTCCTTGCCACTGCACCTTGAAATCCAACTTCCTGCACCTACACCCAAAGCTGGCTGAGCCGATGGTGCGGCGCTGGGCTCCTGCCCTGCTGGCCGCCCTTATTTGCCAGTTGCTGCTGTTGATGGCCCTGCCCCAGCCCGGAAGCGATGGCCGCCGCGCTCGCCGGGCCGTGCTGGAAGAGGACACGGCCACCCTGCTGCGCTGGAGCCGCACGGCTTCAGGCTTTGGCACGACTAGCTCCCTGGCCACGATTCCGCTGCAAGGTCTGGCAGGCCTGCCGCCTCCGCCACCCTCCAGCCTGCCCGCTGGTGCTTTCGCCGGCGACTCCCAAAGCGAGCAGGGCCGCCGCCAGCCCTTTGCCGCCGCTAGCGGGCCGCCAACTAAAATCAATCCCGCAGGCCTGCCGCGCCAGCCCAGCGAGGCATTTCGCCTGGCCCGGCAAGTGGCTACGGGTGGGCGGCCCAGGGAAGCTGGCGCCGCCTTGGTTGCCCTGCAGCGGCGCCAGTGGTGGCTGCTTCCCGGCCAGGAGCGTGCCCTTCTAGCCCTATGGGATGGAGGCAAGGAGCAGGAATTACCAGCGAGCCTGGGCACCTTGCCCGAAGACATCAGCCTGCGCCTCAGCAGCCCGAGCGCCGCCGCGCCCCTGGCCCTCGCTGAGCTCCATGGCCGCTCCTTAATAGATGGATATCGGCTTTGGCTCTTCTGGCAGCAGGGCGAGAGCCTCTGGCTGTTGCGGGGGGCTTTGCTGGGGCCACCAACGCCACCTCCACCCGCCCTAACCGGGTCTTAAACCCGGGACTACCGAGCCTTTGCTTGGCAGCGCAGCTGGCTCCATAGCGTTGTGCCAGCCCACTGGCTTGCTCCACGATGGTGTTCACGCCCTCTCTTCAGCCGGGTCGCAGCGATAGCTTCCGCGATCTGCTTGAGACCAGCTACGAGAAGCGCAGTTTGGTGCACCTTGCGGCGGGCAGCCAGGTGCCCCTGCTTAAGCGCAGCGTTTGGCTGGTTGTGCGGGGCATGGTGAAACTCACCGCGATTTCGATCCATGGTGATGAGTTGCTGCTGGGGTTAGCCGGCCCTAACGAGCCCTTCGGCGATCCCCTCACCAATGTTGAGGCCTATGCGGCCAACACCTTGGTAGATAGCGACCTGCTCTGCGTCAGCTGCGAAGAAATTCAGCGCTCACCCAATCTGGCTATGGGCCTGCTTCAGGGCATGGCCTCTCGCTACCGCCAAAGTGAGGCCCTGCTTGCCCTGCTCGGCCTGCGCCGCATCGAAGATCGGGTGCGCGGGTTCCTTGAGTTGCTCGCTAACGACTACGGCCAGCCCTGTGAACAGGGTCTGCGCCTTCAGGTGAAGCTCACCCACCAGGAGCTGGCCAGCACCCTCAGCACCACCCGGGTCACCGTTACCCGGATTCTCGGCGCCCTGCGCGATGAGGGCTGGCTCCACATCGATAGCCAGCGGCGACTGGTGGTGAGCCATCTCCCCCAGCAGCGCAACCAGCATCGATGAATCAGCCGTCCATACGGCTGTTGCTCGTTTACTCCGACTGCACCGCAGCCACCTGCCTGCATCAAAAGCTTGGCGATGAGGGCTACGAAGTAACCGTTTGCACTGATGCAGAGCAGGCGACCTCCAAGCTGGGGCCAAGTTTCAACTGGGATTTGCTTGTGCTGGATGGCAGCCTGGGCGAAGCTGCCCGACAGCTGTGCCGCCAGGTACGCACGGCCCGCACGCCGATTCCTGTGCTGCTGCTATGCCCTGGAGTCTCCGAGACCGACCGGGTACGGGGCCTCGAGGACGGCGCCGATGACGTGCTGCCCAGTCCCTTTGGACTGGCGGAATGCCTGGCCCGCTGCCGGGCCCTGGTGCGCCGCCACCAACTCGGCTCGGAAAACTCGCTTTCCCTGCGCTGCGGCCGGGTTTCCATGCTTGTGGAGGAACACCGAGTGTGCCGCGATGGTGCCGAGGTGAGCCTGTCACCACGGGAATTTCGACTGCTTCACTTCTTTTTGAAGCATCCACGCCGGATCTGGAGTCGCGATGAGCTGCTGGCTCGGGTGTGGGGAGAAAGCGAGGCCGTGGAGCTCGATCCCAAGACCGTGGATGTGCACATCCGCTGGCTGCGACTCAAGTTGGAGGAGAATCCCGCCCAACCCAGCTTGATCACCACGGTTCGTGGCCATGGTTATCGCTGTGGTTGAAGCAACGTTCTGGGGGGTTGAGCTGGCCGGCGAGAATGGCGACATGCAGCCTTCCTTGCTCGTAGTCGAAGACGACGAAACGATTCGCGAAACGATTCGCGAAGCCCTGGAGCTGGAGGGGTTCAGCGTCCAGGCCTGTGGCAATGGCCGCGACGCCCTGCAAATGCTGCAGCAGGCGCCCGATGGCCAACAATTTTCCCTGGTGGTGCTGGATTTGATGCTGCCGGGGCTGGGCGGGCTGGATGTTTGCCGGCAGCTGCGACAACACAGCAACCAAACGCCGATCCTGGTGGTGAGTGCCCGCGATACCGAAACCGACCGGGTGCTGGGGCTCGAGGTGGGTGCCGACGACTACCTGGTCAAACCCTTTGGCATGCGGGAGCTGGTGGCCAGGTGCCGGGCCCTGCTGCGGCGCTCATCTAGCCAAGCCAGCCGGGCCAAGGTGCTGGAGCACGCCAACCTCTGCATCTACCAGGACGAATGCCGGGTGACGCGGGACGGAGTGGAGGTAAACCTATCGCCGAAGGAATATCGATTACTGGAGCTGTTTATGCAAAATCCACGGCGGGTCTGGAGCCGCGATCAGCTTCTGGAGCAACTTTGGGGTATCGACTACATTGGCGATAGCAAAACCGTTGATGTGCACATCCGCTGGTTGCGGGAGAAGTTGGAGGAGAGTCCATCAGCCCCGGTGCATCTGATTACGGTGCGGGGTTTTGGTTATCGCTTTGGCTAGAGCCCTTGAGCTGCTGTTTGCGTTGAGCCTGGGGATAGGGCTAGGCCTGCTTGCCAGCCCACTTATCAGCCCCCTTAGCAGGCGTGGAGGGGCCTCCTGGCGGCGTCGAGCTGGCCTGAACCGCCCCCTGCCCCCAGCCCGGCAACTGCTGAGCTGGATGGATTCCGCCGCCATTGGCTGGATCCTGCTGGATCGCCAAGGCCTGATCGGCCATATCAACCCAAGGGCGGAGCGGATCTTGCAGCTTGATGCCGGCCGCCTATTGCTAAGCCAACCCTTCGGTGATGTCTACCCAGATCCAGGCCTGGCCAGCAGCATCCGCATCGCCCGCCGCCAGGATCGCCCCCAGCGGCTGGAATTGCACTCCGGCGGCCATGACCTAGACGCCATGGTGGTGCCGGGACGAGATGGCTGGTTGGTGGTGCAACTGCAGAGCCGCCGCTCCCTTGATGCCCAGCTCGAGCAGCAGGAGCGCTGGGTTAGTGATGTGGCCCATGAATTGAAAACCCCCCTCACCGCCCTGCTGCTGGTGGGCGATAGCCTCGCTGCCCAGGTAACTAGCCAGAATGCGCGACTGGTGGAGCGGTTGCAGCGGGAATTGCTGCGGCTGCAGGAGCTGGTGGGCGACCTACTGGAGCTCTCCCGCCTGGAAAACACCCTGCCGGGCACGGGCCCACGGGCCATGGTGGTGGATCTGCCCCAGCTGGTGGAGCAGGTATGGGCCAGCGTGCGGCCGCTGGCAGATCAACGCCAGATAGCTCTTGAGCTAGTTGCACCAGCGCAGTTGCGTTTGAGCGGCGACAATTCCCGCCTGCACCGGGCCCTGCTCAACCTTTTTGATAACGCCCTGCGCTACAGCCCCGATGGTGGGGTGGTGCGGGTCAGCCTTGATCGCCGCGGTGAGTGGTGCCAGCTGAGCGTGGCTGATCAGGGACCCGGGCTTAGCGAAGAAGACCTAGCCCATCTGTTTGAACGCTTTTACCGAGGTGATCCATCTCGGGCCCGAAGTAACCGGATCGGCAGTGGCCTGGGCTTGTCGATCGTGCAGCAGATCGCCGTTACCCACGGCGGACGGATCCAGGCGAGCAACCAGGCTGAAGGCGGCGCCGTGCTTGAGATGATCCTGCCGGGCGTAGTCGACAGCGTCAGCCCTGGCTAGGTTTATTAGGTATAGGCGAAGGGCTTGAAGCCATGCATTTTTGGGCTCCCGAGATTGATCCATCCCATCCGATGGACTGCACCCAGGCTGAGCGATATGCCCTGAAGCGTCTTAGCGATGGCACATTTCTGGCCATTGCCGGCGAGGATCAGCGACTCGTCGATGTTGATAGCACTTCTGATGCCTTTCTTTTTCATACCCACGAAGCTGCCCTGCGAGCCGCCACTGAGCTGAATCGCGGCGGCCGCGGTCCGCTAGATGTGGTGAAGATTGAGTGGGAGCAAGCCTGAGCGCCTCAGGGATCATGGCGAAGGCCACCACAAGTCCAGCTCTAGGGGATATCGTTACCAGTCTCTTGGTGTTCCTCCTGGTCGGACGACTTAGCGCAAAGCGGCCACTCTGGAAACTGGAGGTTATCGTCTCACCAGATGGAATGATCTCGAATTTTGAATATAATAGATCGGTTCGTGTTCGTATGAATCCTTGAGCCTTTTGTCCACTGCTCCACCACTTGCTCGTGAAGGTGGAAAGTATCAGTCATACTGGAGGCAGTTGAGATTGGTTTATGTCGCGGTTTGGTGCGCTGCTGCGGGCGGCCAACAACCTCAAACTGCTTGCCGCGATAGGTCGCAGTGGCGGCGATCTGAACTCGATAGCCGATCTGCTCGACAACATGATCGATAGTCCCCAGATGGTCGATTCGATAAGGCGCTTAAGGCGGTGGCTGGTGGAGCGGAAATGCTCGAGCAGCGCTATCCGCCGCTGCAGCCCGACATCGAGCGGCTGATCCAGCTTCCAGTGGGGAGCTTGGGCCGCAGCTACGCCGAGCTGATCCGCCGGCTCAACTACGACCCGGAATTTTTCCGGCCGCGCCCGATTGATAGCGAGGCCCAATGGCTCACCCAACGGGTAGCCACCACCCACGACATCCACCATGTGGTGGGTGGCTTTGGCACCTCAGCAGCAGGCGAAAGCGGCGTGCTGGCGATCACCGCCGCCCAAATCGGCTTTCCCGCCTATGTGCTGCTCACCACCGCCGGCCAACTAGCCAGCTTCCGCCTTCAGCTGCAGCGCTATGAGGAACTAGCCAAGGCGGTGGCTCACGGCATGGCGATCGGCCATCAGGCCCACTGCTTGATAGCGGCCCGGTGGGAGGTGGGCTGGGAGCGGTCCGTTGGCGATTGGCGCCTGGAGCTGGGAATAAATGATCCGGCTGATGGCGCGGCCTATGGATTGGCTGCCTAGAAATGAGGCTTATGGCCCCTCCAGCGGAACCACTGAGTCAGCTGCTTCTGTTTGATCCCCCTGACATCAGGCTCAATTGCCTTTCCGCTGCGCCAGTTTTGTAAAGGAGCCCTCTGAAGCAGCCCCGAGCGCACCCACTTAATATGTCCATGTCAACCGAAAAATTGATTCTTAGGCCAATCGATCCTGAAGCGGACCTAGACAAGGCAGAGCCCTCTTCGATTCTGTATGGCGCTCCCGCTGGTGCGATGCAGCCAGATCAGGACTACCGGCTTCTGGAGCACTCCTATCGCAATTCACCTGAATACGCAGCGATGGTGGAGCGCTATCCCCTACTAAGGAGCTTGATATCAGCCTGCGTTTCTTCTGAACTGGTTGGTCATCCGCTAGTAATAGCTTGCGTGGAGCAACCTACTTTGACGCTGCAGTGGGATCGTAGCCACGGAGAATAATGTTTTGGCAATCCTCTCCATGGTCTATGCTGCACTACTCACTTAGTATCTAAGAGAATGTCTGAGATCGAGGAAATCAATAAGCTTGTCACTTTTGGACTTGTAGACGGCAAGCTTCGTATTCTCCAAGTCAATGCAAATGTCTGGGGGGACGTTACCGGTAGCATTCAGGGCAGTGTTCGCGGTGATATACATGGAGACGTTGAAGGAAGTGTAGAAGGATATGTCGGACGTGATGTTGGTGCAAATGTTGGCCGCCATGTTTTAGGTAATGTTAATGGCAATGTTGAGGGAAGCGTTTGGGGGGATGTCAAGGGTGATGTATGGGGTAATGTCTTTGGAAAGGTTGAGGGTAACACTGAAGAGTAGCGTCGCATTCTCTTGGGCTTTGATGTTGCCAGCGTATTTGGGCATCGGGAAATGATGCATTTAATTTTATCAGCTTGGCGGCTAATATGATTGGCTGCGGCTAATAATATAATCTATTTTGGAATTTATTCGGCTAGTGATAACAGCAATCCTCCTCCGGCGATGAGCAATAGTCCTGTCCAGCCAGTAGCTGAGGGGCGTTCGCCAAGAAAGGCGAATCCGATAAGGGCGACAAACAGCAAGCTGAGGCGGTCAATGGGCACCACTAATGACGCATCTCCCTGTTTCAATGCCCTAAAAAAGCAGAAGGAAGACAGGCCGCTGGCAATGCCGGACAGGGTTATGAATACCCAAGTCTGTTGTGATAGTTCAAATGGATTGCTCCATTTGCCGGTTGCAATGATTAGCAACGGCAAGAATATTGATATGACCACTGTGCGGATAAGGGTGGCTAGGTCGGCCTCAATGTTTTCAAGTCCTACTTTGCCGAGTACGGCAGAAGCGCTAGCAAAAATTGCTGAAAGTAAAGCCCATGTAAGCCAAAGGGGTAGGGCTGGAAACGGGCTCATTTGAATTTATTTTCCGTATCGGTCATGCTGGTTTCATTCTAGCCAAGTATCTCTGTTGAACTGTGAGCTATCAAACCTGCAATGTTATGCAGCGTGTCTCCCCCTGTCTCAGGAAGGAAGTCACCTCTTTGATTCGTGCATCAGGGGGCTCTGCGGAGCAATCGTCTCCGGTAGATGGCCGGTTTTAACCCAGATCGTGCAACCGGTTTCGCTCCATGGCCTGTGCACGCTGCCGGGCGGATTGCGCAGCCAGCTGCCAGCCGGATAGGTGCTGTGTTCGTCATTGAATACGCCTGCGAGCACCAGAATCTCCTCCCCACCTGGATGGCTGTGGGTCTGAAACACCGTTCCCGGGGCCCATCGCACTAGGGCTAGGTGTTCAGAGCCAAAGGCGTGCAGCGGCAGCACATCCAACCCCCTGACCAGTCCTGGAATCCAGGCTTCTTTATTGGTGTTTTTCACCAGCTGCTGCTGATCTGCCGGGTGCATCTGGTGCAGCTTGACCAGGATGGTGCAGCCCGCTTCGCTGAATGGAGCATGGCTGGAGCCAGCGGGGTTGCGCAGGTAGGTGCCGGCTGGGTAGTCGCCTTGTTCATCTGAGAAAGTGCCCTCCAGCACCAGGATCTCTTCGCCGCCGCCATGAAGATGGCGCTCGAAGTGGCTGCCTGGGGCATAGCGCACGATCGAGGTTGCCCTGGCTACCTCGCCGCCATTGCGATCAAGTAGGCGCCGCTCCACCCCCGCCATAGGGGTTTGGTTCCAATTGAGAGCATTGGTGTCGAGCACCGCCCGCTGACTGAGGTCTGCATGGAGCTCCATAAGTTGGATTCTGGCCCCTAAAGGTTGAAACTAGTCGCTAGTGGTGCAGTCTTCTAGTCCAGTCGCGCTGCAGGTGACGTGACTGACCTGCCTGCTTACGTCCTGCCATGGCCCACCTGTAGCCAGGTGATGGTGACATCGGCAGCCCTATCTGGAATCCTTCTTGACTGAAATACAACGGTTGCTGAGGCTGGCAAATCCCTTAATTTTCGAGGCGCCCACAAGGGGATCCCACTTCTGCTCACTGATTCACCAAAATGGATCTTATTCTGTTTGTGCTGGCTTCTGGCTAGAGAGGCGTGACCTTTGCCAGCCGGTCCATGCCGACGTCTGATGACGATGCGCCCATTAACTGCCAAAGTGAATCGCACCTGACTGCCATAAGGGAAAGGAAATTGCGCAGAGAGATTGTTGCCATTGCCATGAGCCTGTTGATGCTGTTGACGGCGCCAAGCGCATATGCCAGCAGTGGCGCCGCGCAGCATTTCCTCTGTGAGGGCGACTCGCTGGATGCAATCGCCTTCAACGGGTCTGTGGATGCTGTAGATATCCCCAATAGCAACGACGACACAGTGCCTGGAGCCTTCATGGTGCTGCGCTGGCGCGAACTGAGTCTGCAATTACCACGTACCAATAATGCTGGGATTGCCAGTTACTCCGATGGGCGCTGGTGGTGGCAGGCCCTTGATCCAGATCACCCGGAATTCGCACAATTGCGCGGAAACGCTGAGCACTACAGCTGCGTTAGCGAGCATTGACTACAACTGGCTAAAGGTGCCTGCCCACCAGAGCCGGGGGCTGGTTGCCTGCTCTGGAACGCTATGGCTTGAGTTTTCATTTCGTGCGCTCCAGCCGAGTGGGGCGGGTTGGCACGGGCGCAGATCTTGTAAACCGCGGGGACCGATCAAGGGAGAGCCTTCAATACCAGGGCAGGAGCGGCTTCAGAAGCACGGTGGCATCGTTTCGGCCGTGAATCCGGCGAACTGGGTCCGGCGTTTGCGGTACCCCAATCACCTTTTGCTGGCTGTTCCCTGGCCAGTTTTTTTTCGGCTTGGTTGCCTCCGGCTACCTGCTCCTCAGCCTGCTTGTCGCGGGTCTTTATGTACTCGATCCCCAGGGAATCGCACGGGTGGATGGAACCGCTACCAGCTTTGGGGATCTTTTTCTTCAGCCTCCATACCTTGGGCTCGATCGGCTAGGGGGCATTGTTTCCGACAAGCCTTTACAGCAATCTGCTCATCACCGCCGAGTCCTTGCTGGGGTTGTTCGTGACCGCGTTGGTTACGGGTCTGGTCTTCAGCCGTTTTTCCCTTCCACGGCTCGGATCCTGTTCTCTGAGGAGGCCACGGCGGTCCACACCTACAATATCTTGCCCACGTTGATGTTCCGGTTGGCCAATGAACGCCGCAAGGCCATTGATGAGCGTTCCGCCGAAGGCCAGCGGATACGTCGCCTTTTGCGCGACCACTCCGCTGCGCCAATCGTTGTGGTTGTATCCCCACCAAGGGATTGCAGGCGGTTATGCCGGCACCTATTTTCGGGTGCCGGTTTTCACAGCGCACGAGATCACGGCTGGTGTCTGCTCACTCCTCATCTGCGCTGCCCAGGGGAATCAGCTTGATCTGCTTACGGCCAAGCTTGATCTCGAACTCATCGCCGGGCAGTAGGTCGAGCACGGCTGTATAGGCCTTGCCCACCAGCAGATTGCCGTTGCCCTGAACAGTTGCCACATAGCTAAGGCTGCGCCCACCCTTGCCCCTTCCGGCGGTATCGGTGCCGAGGCTTACACCCTTAGCGCCCAGCAGGGCCTCATAGAAAGCGGTGAAGTTGAGGCGCTCGCCGCCGTCTTTTTTGGTGCTCACATAGCCGCACTCACGCACGAGCTCTGACTTGGAGACATCGCCCAGTTCCTTGACCTTGGCGAGCAGGTCGGATCCGGTAATCATCTGATATTGGCGTGGTCCCCTGAATATACCAAGCCCACATGCTGTGTCAATCCACTACATCGGCAGGCAAGGCTTTGCCTCCACGGGCTCCAGTGTCAACCATCAATGCGGCTTCGCGATATTGCAAAATGCCACTGTCAGAGCTCGGTTTCACAGGCGTCTACGTCCCCGCTTCCATCGAGATAGCTGTGTCCCTGGATTAGCAACTCTTGAGCTCGGAAATAAGAGGCACACGCCACACCCCGGTGCGCCATAGACTCGCTTCCGCATCCCGGTATTCCGCATCCCGAGGCGGAGAACGTTGGCACTGACGATGGCCTGGACGCAGATGGCTAAGCGGCCGGTTCAACTGCTGCCCAAGGTGGGAGGTTGCCCGCTTGAGTTGCTGCAGCTTTGGCGCCTACTGTGTGCCGAGCAAAGGGAGCAACACCAGCGGCGTCATTAGGAAAAGTGTGGCTGGTTGTCTGTTGGGTTGGTTTTCATCAGGTAGCTAGTGCCTGAACAGCCGTTGATGCCTTAGCTGCCTATTTCCAGCTCGAGAGCTTCGGAAGCTGAGTTTGGCTTGCTGATCCTGCGCTATCTCGGTGAAAAGAATGCTTATAACATTTGCTTGAGCCCCTATGGCAAAAAACCAATCGATACAAGCATCGCCATGTTATGCCGCATCGCCTATCAAGGCTTTCACTATCGGCGCAAGAGCCAAGGCCAACTTGCGATGGCCATGGGCATCCAGGTGAATGCCATCCTCTGCCACAGTCACCACCTGATTGCAGTCGATAAAGCTGCAGTCGAATTGGGTGCATGATTGCTCGTATTGAGCAGGCAGCTCAGCGGAGCGAGCCATTGCATCTTTGAAATGATGGGCCATGAGTTCGGACATATTTCCAAACCTTGGTGGCGCAATCACTAATATTTTTGGTGAGCCCTTATCGATACTGGTGGCGCTATTAATAGCTATCTGCAAGAGTGCGCTGATGCCCCTCGCTGATTCATGAGCCGATGCATTTAGATGGTGCTTTAAATCATTGGTGCCAAGCATTATTATTAACAGATCAAGCGGCGCGTGGCTTTCGAGAACCGCCAGAATTGTGTTGCGAGCATTTCGACCGTCTCGAAATGGTTCATCGAAAACTGTAGACCTCCCATTGAGACCCTCTTCAATAACGTAATACGACTCTCCTAGGGATTCTTGCAGAACTCCGGGCCAGCGTTCCCTGCGAAGAAGGCGACCTGCAGTGAGCGGTATGTATCCCCAAGTATTCGAGTCACCAAAGCACAGTACTGATTTTTCTCTTGTCACAATCATTCCAGGTCGTGGCCTGACGATTGCTTAGCCGCATCCGCATCAACTGGCAGCGACAGCTTCACAAATGACAAAGTTGCAGGCTTCCGGCTGGCTCAGGCCCCATCCACGGCGATCATCGCCGCCTGGTTCAATTTCTGGGTTCCACGTCACGTGGATGCTGAGCAGAGCAAACGCCCATTGGTCCGCCGATATCGCCATGGGACGTCAGGCTGTCACCGAAGACGTAGAGCTGTTGAAACAGGCCCTTAATCTTTGGGCTAGAAGGGGTCGCCATGGAGGTTTTATGTTGCCTCCTAGGGACTGCACTGTTAATCCCCCATCGCATAGCCGTTCCTTCATTCGCAGTGGTTGCTGAAATGAATTTGCATTGAGCCTTTCGCTGCTCAGGCAGGCCATCGCTTCAATTCGTTCTTACTGGACCGGTGGCAGGTGAGCAGCCAGGAAGATGGCGCAGCCTTGCCAGCTCGAGGCCCAAAGTGATCGGAACTCAATCGGGAAGGAGAAGATAGGGTCCGTTGACGTTCAAGTAGAAGCATCGTGGGTCATTTAGAGCCCTTTGGCCTTCGCCCACGCCCCAGATGGGCGCGCTTCCTTTTGCCCCTGCTGGTCGCCCTGCTGGCGACGCAGTTGCTGGTAGCGGCCCCCCTGACCCGAGCTGCTGACGCTCCCAGCCCGGCCTTCATCAAACTGGATGGCCGCCGGGTGCTTGAAATCCGTGTCGCCGCCGGCGCCCAGACGCCAGCGCAGTTGGCGAGGGTGGCTAGCCAGCGGCTGGCCGAGCTGGCCGCCAACGATTCGATCCAGCCTGATCAGATCGTCCTGCAAGAGGACCCGCCGTACACCACCATCGGCGTGATGCGGGGAGAAATATTTGAGCCCCGCCTTTCAGTGGATGACCGCAACGCGGCCCGCTTTCAGCTCAGCCGCCAGCAGCTGGCCCAGCGCTACCTGGAGCAGATCCGCGCGGCGATTGTGCGCCACCGCCAAACCCACCGCCGTTTGGACTGGTTGCGGGGGAGCTCGCTGGCCCTGCTCGCCCTGGGTTTCTACATCCTGTGGCTGCGAGGCCAGATCGCCCTCAACCGGCGCCTGGAGCGCTGGATCAACGACCCCGCCAACCACCGGATCCGGGGGCTGCAGGTGGGGGGTAACCAGTGGCTCACCGCCGATCAGGAGCGCAGCCTCCTCGATCCCCTGCGCCGAATCGTGCACGGGGCCCTGCTGCTGCTGGTCAGCTACCTCTCCATTCCCCTTTTCCTGGGGCTGTTTCCCCCCACCCAGGCCCTCTCCGAAACCCTGCGGCGCCAGATCACTGGCCTCGTGGTGAGCGGTGCCCTGGCCGTTTCGAGGGCCATCCCCGACCTGATCTCCGTGGCGGTGATCCTGGGTCTGGCCGTGCTGCTGATGCGGGCGAGCAACGCCTGGTTCCGGTCGGTGGAGAAAGGGAACCTTCGCCTGAGCTGGTTTTACCCGGAATGGTCCCGGCCCACAGCCCGGCTGGTGGGCATCGGCATCCTTTTATTCGGTGTGGTGGCCGCCTACCCCTACATCCCAGGGGCCAACAGCAAGGCCTTCCAGGGGGCAGGCCTGTTCGTGGGCGTGCTGGCGGCCCTGGGCTCCAGTGCGGTGGCCGCCAACCTGATCGGGGGGTTGATGCTCACCTACACCCGGGCCTACCAGGAGGGCGACCGGGTCAGCATCAACGGCACCGTCGGCATCGTTCACGACTCCGCCCTGCTTGTGACCCGCCTGCGCACCCCCCGCAACGAGGTGGTGAGCATCCCCAACGCCACCGTGCTGGGGGCCTCGATCATCAATTACAGCCTGGCCCGTCGCGAGATCGCCCAGCCCGTGGTGATCGCCACCACCGTCACCATCGGGTACGACGTGCCCTGGCGCCAGGTTCACCGGCTGATGCTGGATGCGGCTGGCGCCACCGCAGGCATCAGCCAGGAGCTCCCTCCGTTCGTGCTCCAGACCTCACTTAACGACTTCCACATCAGCTACGAGCTCAGCGCCTATGTGGTGGATGTGGACACCTACCGCAGCACCCTCTCAGATCTGCTGGGGGCCATCCAGGACCAATTCGCCGGCGCTGGCGTTGAGATCCTCTCCCCCGGCTACCACGCCATGCGCAACGGCAACGGGAGCACGGTGCCTCCCTGGCCTTCCAAGTCCTTTGGCACCCCGACCCCTACTCCGCCCGCCGCCGGCTGAAGGCTGTCCGCTGGGCTGGTTCAGCTTTCGGCTGAGCAGGCAAATGCCCGGGACCAACGCTCCGGGCTTTGTTGTCTCTCCTGTCGATCAAATTGATAGCGCTGCCACCCCTGCCAGCACTGCACCGATGGCCGCCGCTGCACCGATCACCTGCAGCACGCTCCAGCGCAGCCGCAGCTGCGCAAATAAAGCCAACGCCACCACCACTGCCGCCCAAGGGTTGAAAATGCCGCCGGACCAGAGCACCGGCCCGGCGAAAAAAAGCGCCAGGCTGGCGATCACGCCCACCACGACGGCGGTGATGGCGCTCAGCGGCGCCCCGAAGCGCAGGTCGCCGCGCGTGGCTTCCACCAGCGGTGCCCCGGCCAGGATGAAACCGAAGGAGGGCAGGAAGGTGAACCACACCGTCACCAGCACCGCCGCCAGGGCCAGGGGCCAGGGGCTTAAGCCAGCTGCGATCGATTGATTCCAGCCGCCCATGAAGCCCACGAAGGCCACCACCATGATCAGTGGCCCCGGGGTGGTTTCGCCTAGGGCCAGGCCATCGAGCATCTGGCTGGCCGAGAGCCAGTTGAACTGCTCCACCGCCCCTTGTGCCACGTAGGGCAGCACGGCATAGGCACCACCAAAGCTGAGCAGGGCCACCCGCGTGAAAAAGCGGGCCATCAGCGCCAGGGTGCCGTTCCAGCCGCCAAAGCTCGCCAGAGCGGCCAGGGGCACAAGCATTACCAGGGCCCATACCAGCAGCGTCACCGCCAACCGCCGCTTTGAAAAGCGCGCATGGTCGGGCGAGGCGGAGTCATCGTCGTGAAGAGCGCCAGGCCGATCCTGCTTGGAGTCGCTCGATCCAGCCCCGTGGGGCTTGCTCGCCACCAGCAGGTTGGGCCGCCAACGGGCGGCGCCAAGGCCGATCAGGCCAGCGCTGATCACCACCACGGGATAGGGCAGATCCAGCAGTGCCAGCGCCAGGAAACCGGCAACCGCCAGGGCCACCAGCAGGGGCGTGTGCAAGGTGCGGCGGCCGATGCGCCAGGCGGCCATCAGCACAATTGCCAGCACCGCCGGTTTGACCACGGCGAACACCGAGGCCAGCAGGGGCAGCTGCCCCCAGAGGGCATAGATGCTGGCCAGGGCCGTGAGCACGAACACCGAGGGGATCACGAACAGCCCCCCGGCGATCAGGCCACCGGGAACACCATGCATCAACCAGCCCAGGTAGGTGGCCAGCTGCATGGCCTCCGGCCCCGGCAGCAGCATGCAGTAGTTGAGGGCGTGCAGGTAGCGCCGTTCCGAGAGCCAGCGGCGCCGGTCCACCAGCTCGCGATGCAGCAGGGCGATCTGCCCGGCCGGCCCGCCGAAGCTCACCCAGCCCAGCTGGAACCAGAAGCGCGAGGCCTCAGCGAGGCTGACAGGGCTGACGGATCCAGTGGTCACGGGCTTGGGCAATGGGGGCACGATCAATATCAACGCACAGTTCAACGCAAAGGAGTCTGGGCAGCGGCGGCGGGCCTAACCCCATGGCGACTGCGGATCTTGAGCAGCACCGCCTCATCGAGATAGGGCCGCTGGTGTAATGCGGGCGGCATACTCCAGCACAAAGCGGACCTACTCCAACTGCACACCGGGGAAGCACTCAACGAATTCGGTCATGGAGACCCCGTCTTCCAGGTTTTCAAACAGGGCAGCCACCGGGACCCTGGTGCCGCGAACCTGGTTCCGCGGAACATCCAAGCTCGCTTTGCATGCCCAGGCCATCTGTCGAGGGCTGTTGCTTTTCAGCGTTGGCAGCCTATGAGCGCAAATTGGCTCGTGTCTATTTTTAGCCAGCTACCTGGGACACCCTCGTCCCTAACTCCACTTCCAGCACTCCGCGCACCATGTTCATGCCGCAGTGGAAGGGATAGACGCCGGCTTTTGTGGGGGGCAACTCCAGGCTGGTGGTGGCATCAAGGGGCAGATCGAGGCTTTTGTGGAAGTCGGGGAAGATCACCTGGGCCAAGCAGCTGCTCGGATCGACTCGATGAAAGGCAAGCCGCATCGGCTGGCCGGCCTTCACCTTGATTCGTGAGGGTGCATAGCCGCCATCCACCACGATGGTGATCTCCTGCAAGCCTGCCTCGCTCTGGCGGGCCGCCACGCCACCGCCATGGCGACCCAGGAACCACCAGAGCTGCCAGGCGATGAGAAGCAAGCCAACCATGGCCACCAGCCCTTTGAGGGCCACGGGTTGATCGATGGTGCGCCAGAGGGGCGCTGCGGCAGCAAGGATCAGCATCAGGTGGTTGGAAGAGGTAGGCGCGCGGGGCGGAAGTTCCGCAGCCTCAGGGCATTGCTCACCACCGACACCGAGCTGAAGGCCATGGCGGCGCCAGCGATCATCGGGTTCAGCAACCAGCCGGTGAGCGGAAACAGCAGGCCAGCGGCGATCGGGATGCCGGCCACGTTGTAAGCGAAGGCGAAGAACAGGTTCTGGCGGATGTTGGCCATCGCGGCGCGGCTGAGCTCGATCGCTGCCGGCACGCCGGCCAGGTTGCCGGAGATCAGGGTGATGTCGCTGGCGGCGATCGCCACATCGGTGCCGGTGCCCATGGCGATGCCCACATCGGCCTGGGCCAGGGCTGGGGCGTCGTTGATGCCGTCGCCCACCATCGCCACCGGGCCCTCACCCCGCTCCTGCAGCTTGCGAATCACCGAGGACTTGTCGGCGGGGCGCACTTCGGCGATCACCCGCTCGATCCCCACTTGGGCGGCCACCACTTCGGCCGTGCGCTTGGCGTCGCCGCTGAGCATCACCACCTGCAGACCCAGACGCCGCAGGGCGGCCACGGCGGCTGCTGAACTGGATTTGAGGGGATCGGCCACGCCGAAGCAGGCCTCGATCCGCCCGTCCACAACCACGGCCGCGACACTCCAGGCAGCGGCCTCAAGACGCTCCACTAGGGGCTGGAGGGCGACGGTGTCGATGCCGAGTTCCTCGAACCAGCGGGGGGTGCCGACCCGCACCTGCTGGCCGGCGACCACCCCCTGCACGCCGCGCCCGGCCACGGCCTCGAAGCCCTCGAGCGCAGGCAGTGCGCCGTAATTTAACTGGCTGCGGGCATAGGTCGTGATCGCTTCGGCCAGGGGATGCTCCGAGCGGGATTCCAGCGCTGCCGTGAGGGCCAGCAGGGTGTCGGCCGGCAGCACGCCGCCGGGTAGCCGTTCAAAATCGGTCACCTCCGGCTGGCCGCGGGTGAGGGTGCCGGTCTTGTCGAGCACGATGGTGCGCAGCTTGCCGGCCGTTTCCAGGGCTTCGGCGCTGCGGAAGATCAGGCCGTTCTCTGCCCCCTTGCCGGAGGCCACCATGATCGAAGTGGGGGTGGCCAGGCCCAGGGCACAAGGGCAGGCGATCACCAGCACACTCACCAGAAACAGCATCGCCAGCACGGGATTGCCGCTGATCAGGAACCAGACCACAAAGGCGGCAATAGCCAGGGCGATCACCACCGGCACGAACCAGCCCACCACCTGATCAGCCAGGCGCTGCAGCTGGGTGCGGGAGCTCTGGGCCTGGCGCACCAGCTCCACGATCTGGGCCAGCACCGTGTTGGCCCCCACCCGGCTGACTCGGAAGGTGAAACTGCCGCTGCGGTTCATCGAGGCGCCGATCACGGCATCGCCGGCAGCTTTGGCCACGGGGGTGGGTTCACCGGTGAGCATCGACTCCTCCACCCAGGAACTGCCTTCGCTCACCTCCCCATCCACCGGGATCTTTTCGCCGGGACGTACCTGCACCAGGTCACCGACCACCACCATCGACACCGGAACTTCAACCGGTTGTCCATCCCGCAGCACCCGGGCGCTGGGGGGCTGCAGCTGCAGCAGCCGCCGGATCGCTTCTGAGGTTTGGCCGCGAGCCCTGGCCTCCAGCAGCCGGCCCAGCAGCACCAGGGTCAGGATCACCGCCACGGTTTCGTAGTAGACGTCGGCGGGCAGGCCTTCCGCGATCAGCACCTGGGGGAACAGGGTGGTGAACAGCGAGGTGAGGTAGGCGATGCCGGTGCCGGCCGCCACCAGGGTGTTCATGTCGGCGAAGTGCTGCCGGAAGGCCGAGACGGCGCCGGTGAAGAAGTCACGCCCGCACCAGAACAACACCGGTGTGGTGAGGATCAGCTGGGTCCAGGGGCTTGTGAACCAGAAAGGCAGTAACGGAAGGCTGTGAAGCCCCAACATGTGGGGCAGGCTCGAGCCCATCACCAGGACGGTGAGGACGGCAGCAACGCTGACCTTGCGGCGCAGCAGGGTGCGCTCCCGGGCCAGCTCCCGCTCCATACCGTCTGCCGAAACGGCTGGTCCCTCGGCAGGGCAGCAGGGTGGGCCGAGGGAGGGGGCGCTCATTGTGTGCGTGACATCAGAGGCCTGGCGTTGGCGCGGAGCTATCTCTTCAAGCTAGTGATGTCCAGTTCGATGCAGAGCCATATCCCGTGATTTTCCTATTCTGGTTCTTGATATTTCTCCTTTGAGCTCAGTTATGTAGCAAGTGGATTACACTTGTCTCCGAGTAAAATAATCTCCGGATAATAGGGCTGCAGGTTGATTACCTCGAAGTTGTCCGTGTGGATTTCCAGCACTCAGGCCCTAGCCCTGCGGCTTGAAATCAGCAGGGCCATGCCGGAACCAATGACCACCAGCGTGAACAGCCCCAGCAGCCCTGAGTAATAGGGCTGCAGATTCAGCGGGCCAAAGCGACCGGAGTGAATCTTGAGCAGCCAGAAGGCGTCGATTCCCTGCTCGAGCAGCAGGCTGTAGAGCGAGCCGGTTGCGGCGGTGAGCAGTAGTGGTGCCGCCGCGATCGGCACTACCCAGCGGTGCAGCTGACGCCAGCGAGTTTTAGGCAAAAAAGGCATGGCGGTTTAGTGGTGACGCAGTTGCTGGTGCAGGGTTGCCTCATTGCTGCAGGGCATCCACTTACCGCTGTTCTGGTGAGTGCCTGTGCAGCCGAGCTCCTTGGCCCTTTGCTCGGCCTGCTGCTGGGTGTCATGAAGGCCCTTGGGGTGGGCGTGGCTGGTCAGCGGTGTTGCCGCCAGCGCCAGGGCGATCAGTGCCATGCGGCTATTCATGGAGAAGAGATCCATCAGAGGTGAATTGATCAGATCGAAAGAGTCAGATTAAAAGAGTTAGATTAAAAGAGTTAGAAGCGAAAGAGTGCGTCGTATTGGCTGTACTCCGGCTTGATCAATCCCTCCAGGCGCAGCATGCGGCGCAGCTCGATGATTTCAGCGCGCTGGGCCACTATGATCTCTCGCGCTAGCCGGCGAACGGTGGTATCGCTGCTCTTGTTGAGGGCGTCGTGGGCCATCTGCAGGGCACCGCCGTGGTGGGCGATCATCCCCTCGAGAAACCACACCAACCGGTTGGCTTTGGTGGGGGTGGAGCCCATCATCTGCATCGCCTGGATCTGGGCAGCGCCCATGCGCTCCAGGCTGCTCATGGAGTTGGGATCACCGCCCGGCCTGAGGGCCACTGGATAGACCGGCGCCTCTGGATACCAGGCCTTGCGCCACTGGGCCATCGCCTTGATCTCGCGGGCCTGCTCGCGCCAGATGCTGTTGGCTAGGGCGCCCACCCCGGGGTGGCCGATGTTGAACACAAACTCACTCATCCGCAGCGCACCGGTGTGGTGCTGCACCATCGCGTCGAGCCAGCGCAGGTCGTAGGTGGCACCGGCTGGGCCGACGTCATGGCTATGGCTGGCGTGTGCCTGGCTGGGGGAAGCGGCAGCAGGGGCCGCCTGATGCTGGTGATGGTGCTTGTGGGGATCGCCCTGGGCCAGGGCCGGGGCGGTCCAGATCCCAGCAAGTAATAGCGATGCAGCGAGGGAACGCATGGGTAGGAAGTTGGCTGTGTTCCTACGATGGGGTCTCCTCTTGGTGGAGAGTCAAGTGGCCGCACTACAACCGCCAGAGCTGCCGGCCCAGGAGCCCCAAAAGATCGGAGCGGTAGCTGCCCACTCGGGCGTTTCCGTAAAAACGATCCGCTTCTATTGCGATCAGGGACTGCTGCGACCATCAGGCCGCAGTGAGGGGCACTACCGGCTTTTTGATGCGTTGGTGTATGGAGAACTGGCCCTGATCCGCACCCTGCGGGGGCTCGAGCTCCCTCTGCCCACAATCAAAGCCGTACTGGAGGCCCGCCGATCGGGGATGTGCACCTGCGACAACCTGCAGGCCACGATCCGCGGCAAGGCCGGCGAGATCGAGCAGCGGATTGTCGATTTGAAATCCCTCCATGCCGAGCTAAACGGACTGCTCAGCACTTGGCAGAGCTGCGGCGGCAGGCCAGCTCAAGTAAGTGCAGGCATCTGAAGGAGAAACGTGCTGCCGGCGCCAGGGGTGATCTGCTGCTGGGCGGCAACACAGCTAAACCGCGCGACACCCTGGTGGGACCACAGCGATCTGGCCAGAACTGAAGGAGCCAAGCCCAACCACCCAGGCAACAAAAAAGCCCCCTTATTCAAGGGAGCTTTTGGGATTCCGTTATTGCCCAGCCGTAGCTGGGCTGTTGACTATCAACCGATTGCAGGTGCGGTCAGTGCCACGGGGGTGGCAGTAGCAGCAGCAAG